>OMRN01000141.1 GCA_900313265.1 uncultured Lachnospiraceae bacterium
ACAGGCACCCACAAAAAACCGGGTACTTTCCACGGAAAGTACCCGGCCGGTGTAGTTTTGTATATTACCTTATAGAGAAAATCAATAGAATACATGATCCCCGATTACCAGCCCCTGAAGTCCGCCGGCGCGTCTGAAGTGACAGGCACCTCCTACATTGGTTGATCCGGACAATGCTTCTTCCGCGGCTTTTCTGCAGCTGTCGCTGACGCCGTTTGCAATAGCCTTTGCCAAAAGTCCGTTTCCTGCCGGTGAAAACTGGCTGGGAGCATAAATAACATCTTTAATCGTGTTCGGATAAGCTCCGCTTCTTACACGGTTGCAGACAACCGCACCGACTGCAAGCTTTCCTTCGTAGCACTGTCCGCCTGCCTCACACTGGATAATGGCTGCAAGAAGTGTTACATCATCCACATTGGCACTGACCGAAGCATAACTGGTGACCACATTCTTCTTCGCTTTAGCCTTGGCCGCCAATTCTTCTCTTTCACGGATTTCTTCCATGGTCTCGCCTTCGTTGATTGCAAGGTCCAGTGTTACAAAATCGCTTGCCACATAACCTTCCTTGCCTTCATAGCGAACCTTTACCCATCCTTCGGTCTCTTCATCGGTCTTTACGGTCTCAAGATTGGTTCCGACTTCCAAAAGTCCGAGAATCTCTGCCTCGTCGTCCGGAGATGTACGAACACGAAGCGCCTGTGTATCAACCTCTGCATAAGTTGTGCAGACTTCCTCGGCATAAGTTTCCGCTTCCTCTTCAAAATAGAGGTAATCGTTGCTTACCCATCCCATCAGGGCACCGGACTGAACCATGGTCCAGCCGTCTCCGCGCTTTAAAATATCTCCGCCGCAGTCATTGTAAAGAACACCGACGATTTCGGACTCCGCCGACGGATCTTTTCTGACATTCACATAATCCGTCGTTTTTGCCATTACCATGGTATAACGGGCTTCTCTTTCGGCTTTCTCTTCTTCTTCCAGTTTCTCGGAATAAGCCTGCGCTTCTTTATCGCTGTTGAAAATGGAACTGTCAAAAATATCGGAAGCGCCTCCCTTAAGATCCATTTCCACAAATTTCATAGTATCCGCATAAGATACCGTTCCGAGCGCAGAACCGGCCGATAAATTAAATACCGAATCTCCTTTTGCCCGTGTCACGTTGCTCGTAAATACCGTTCCCATAATAATAACGGTAGCCGCTATTATGGAGAGCAGACGTGTATGCATCTTTGTTTTCATACTTTTCCTCTTTCTTTCCCTCAGATTCGCATCCCGAAAGCCCTGATCCGAATCCGTTCCCGGAATCTGTAACCGTCTTTTTCGTTCCGGATTGATTTACATAAATTACAAAATTATGTAAATTGTTACAAAATTGTTACAAATATTTTACACTTGCATAATAACAAACCCCGATTTGATTGTCAAATAATTTGGCAAAAATCGGGGTTTTGTTCACAAAACACAACGAATATGAAATTCTTTTGGTAATTTTTTACAATTTAGAAGACTTCTCGGCGCAGGCAATTACCGCATCCATAACCGTCCCTCTGAAGTTATTCTCCTCCAAAACACGTACGGCTTCGATGGTGGTTCCTGCAGGCGAGCAGACCATATCTTTAAGTTCACCGGGGTGTTTTCCGGTCTCCATCATCAGTTTCGCGCTTCCGTAAACGGCCTGGGCTGCAAAATCATAAGCCATGCTTCTCGGCATTCCTTCCAGTACGGCAGCATCCGCCATGGCTTCAATAAACATAAACACATACGCCGGAGCGCTTCCGCTGACACCGACAACCGCATCCATTAATCTTTCCGGAACGGGGATTGCTTTTCCGAAGCAATTTAACAACTCCTGGGCAATGGCAATCTGGGACTCGCTCATTTTTTCGCTCGGTGTAAATGCGGTACAGCTTTCGCCGACCAGCGCCGGTGTATTCGGCATGCAGCGGACGATGGACACATCCTCTCCGAGTTCTTCCTTCAGATAATCGAGAGTCTTTCCCGCCACAATGGAAATCACAATCACATTCGGCTTCAGCGCTTCCTTAACGCCCACTAACGCCTGCTTTAAAAACTGCGGCTTCACCGCAAGCACAAGCACGTCGGAATTCTCCGCCACCATGGCGTTATCCGCACAGGTCTGAATTCCGTATTTTTCCGCTGCCGCATCGCAGGCTTCCTTCGAAACGTCCGCACCGATAATCTCATTCGCCTCGATGTTTCCCTTCTCCATAATGCCGCCGATGATGGCCTTCGCCATATTTCCCAGTCCGATAAATCCAATCTTCATACTATTCCTCCGTTTATTCATTATTCTATTCCTTTTCGAATGGTTCTTTGACACGCAGCGGTACATAAGGCTCGAGCAAGCGATTGGCAAACTTCGTAAGGGATGAGTATGTAGTTTGCAACAGCATAATCTTCCTCATTCGAAATGCATTTGAAGTTGCAAACACAACCGATTCCCGTCGAAGTATTGCCAAGTGCGATGCGAGCCAATACATGGGATTCGAAAGCATATGCTTACCCGAATTTGCGCTGGCGGGCCGCCTCGAACATTAAAACGGCGGCTGCCACGGATGCGTTCAGGGATTCGCCCTGACCCTCCATGGGAATGTAGACCTGCTCGTCGGATGCCTCAACAGCCGCTTCGCTTAAGCCCTTTGATTCGTTTCCGATTAAGAAGGCGCAGGCCTTCCGGTAGTCTTTGTCATAGCAGGCGGATGACTTCGCCGTAAGCGTTGCCGCATAGAGCGTAACGTGCGCATTCCTCATCTGCTCCATGGTTTCGGTAAGATTCTTTACATATATATAAGGCATGCGGTAAACCGATCCCATGGTGGAGCGGATTACCTTCGGATTGTATAAATCCACACAGCCCTCGCCGAGGATGA
>OMRN01000123.1 GCA_900313265.1 uncultured Lachnospiraceae bacterium
ATCATATCAAAAAGCGAAATCTGATTATTTTCCGGCAGCACGCCCAAAAGTCCGAGGCGATACATGGTATCCACTACACCCTGCGCCACTTTTGCACGGTTTTTAAAGTCCATTTTGGACGTAAACGGCCCCTGTTTGCACGCTTCCGCAATTCCGGTAGCGGCCGATTCGGCCACACCGCTGATGCTCATTAAGGACGGCATGATTTTTCCGTCGATTACCTGGAAATTCTTAGGGTCGGCACGGAATATGTCAATGGGCATAAATTCAAATCCTCTGGCATACATTTCCTGAACCAGACGCATGTCTTTATATTCACCTTCCTCTTTGTTCGAGGGTGCATCCTCATCCGAAGGTGCCGCAGCGGAAGGATTATCGTCGGTGGTGATTCCGGCTTTCTTTTTATACTGCTCGATTTCGTAATTTAACCGGTCCGGCCCGAGACACATCTTCTCATAATCAAAAGCCGTCGCACGGATGGTAAAATAGGCCGCATAATACGCAAGCGGATAATTCACCTTGCAGTATGCGATACGCCATGCCATCATGACATATGCCGCCGCATGGGCCTTCGGGAACATGTATTTAATCATCTCGCAGGACCAGACATACCAGTCGGGAACACCGTGTGAAAGCATGTCTTCCTTCCATTCGGGCCATTCTTTGACTTTTCCTTTCGCAACCTTGCCCTTACGGACATTTTCCATGATTTTAAACGATTCTCCGGGATCCAATCCCATTCCGATTAAATAGGTCATAATATCGTCACGGGTACAGATGGCGGTTGAAATTGTGGCTTTGCCTTCCGAAATCAGTTTCTGCGCGTTACCGAGCCATACATCGGTTCCGTGGGCAAGGCCGGCAATACGTACAAGGTCCGAAAACGAAGTCGGATGGGTATCGATTAACATCTGCATCGCAAAATCCGTTCCGAACTCCGGAATTCCGAGAGACCCGAGCTTCGTTCCACCAATCTGTTCCGGGGTGATACCCAGCGCGGACGTATCCTGGAAAAGTGTCATAACCTGCGGATCGTCAAGCGGAATCGTTAACGGATCAATGCCCGTTAAATCCTGCAGCATACGAATCATCGTCGGATCGTCGTGTCCCAATATATCGAGTTTTAAAAGGTTGTGATCGATGGAATGATAATCAAAGTGTGTGGTAATAATATCCGTCTTCATATCATTCGCAGGATGCTGAACCGGCGTAAACTGATTGATATCATGTCCGAGAGGAAGCACAATAATACCTCCCGGATGCTGACCGGTCGTACGACGTACATCGATACAGCCTTTGGCAATTCGTTCTACTTCGCAGTTTCTCTTTGAAATTCCCTTTTCTTCGAAATACTTCCGGACATATCCGCAGGCGGTTTTTTCGGCAACCGTACCGATGGTTCCCGCACGGAAAGTCTGTCCTGCACCGAAAATTACTTCGGTGTACTTATGCGCCTTGGACTGATATTCACCGGAGAAATTAAGGTCGATATCCGGTTCCTTGTCTCCCTTAAACCCGAGGAATGTTTCAAAAGGAATGTCAAAACCGTCCTTCTTTAATTTTTCTCCGCAGACCGGGCACATCTTATCCGGCATGTCGCATCCGGCACGGCCCGCATAAGCTTTAACATCCTCCGAATCAAAATCACTGTAATGGCATTTGCTGCAGTAATAATGCGGCGAAAGCGGATTTACTTCCGTAATTCCGGCCATGGTGGCTACAAACGAAGAACCGACGGAACCTCTCGATCCTACCAGATATCCGTCTTCGTTGGATTTCCATACCAGTTTCTGCGCAATAATATACATTACGGCAAATCCGTTCTTGATAATGGAATTCAGTTCCCTCTCAAGACGTTCTTCCACTACCGGCGGCAGTGTTTCGCCGTATATTTCATGTGCTTTTGTTTCACAGATTTCACGTAAGGTAATATCGGAATCGGGAATAACCGGAGCACATTTATCCGGATGAATCGGAGATACGAATTCGCACATTTCGGCGATTTTATTCGTATTTTCAATGACAATCTCCCGGGCCCTGTCCTCGCCGAGATACGAAAATTCCTCCAGCATCTCTTCCGTCGTATGAAGGAAAAGCGGTGCCTGATTATCCGCATCATCAAAGCCCTTGCTGCTCATGATAATCCTGCGGTAGATTTCATCCTCGGGATCCAAGAAATGAACATCGCAGGTCGCGCAGACCGGTTTGTGAAGCTTATCGCCGATGGCTACGACTTTCCGGTTTAAATCACGCAAATCTTCCACATCGTTAATATCCGGATGTTTTTCCGACCGGATCATAAACTCATTGTTTCCGACCGGCTGAATTTCGAGATAATCGTAGAAATCCGCGATTTTTGCAAGATACTCGTCCGGTTTCTTATCGAGAATCGCACGGAATAGTTCGCCCGCTTCACAGGCACTTCCGACAATCAGCCCTTCGCGGTATTTTTCGATTAATGATTTAGGCATACGGGGCGCCTTATAGAAATACTTGCAGTGAGATTCACTGATTAAGCGGTATAAATTAATACGCCCCGTCTCGTTTGCCGCAAGAATAATGACATGATATGAAGGCGACTTCATGATTTTATCGACGCTCGAAGAAGTAAAATCATTGAGTTCTTTAAGTGTACTCACCTTTTTCTTTTCGAGCATTTTGACAAACTGCTCAAAAATCTCTGCCGTCGCATACGCATCATCCACCGCTCTGTGATGATTTTCCAGGGAAATGCCAAGTTCCTTGCAGACGCTGTCCAGTTTGTGTTTGGCAAGCCTCGTTAAAAGCGCACGTGAAATGGCCACAGTATCGACATAGGTATACTCTCTTTCGATTCCGAGTCTCTTTGCATTCTCCATAATGAAACTCATATCGAAATTCGCATTATGGGCAACAAAAACATCCTCTCCGACAAATTCGAGAAATTCCGGCAATACCTTATCGATGGTCGGGGCTCCCATAACCATGTCGTCGGTAATTCCCGTAAGTGATGTGGTTGTAAACGATAAGGGAACGAGTGGGTTTACAAAGGAGGAATACTTCTCCGTAATGGCCCCGTCTTTTACCCTGACCGCTCCGATTTCGATAATCCGGTTATCCACCGGCGAAAAACCGGTCGTCTCAATATCGAATACCACAAAGGAATCACGAAGAGTCTGCCCGTGTTCGTTCACGGCAGCCTGTGTCAGATCATCAACCAGATAACCTTCCACACCGTATAAAACCTTAAATGGCTTTTCACGGTTTTTGTTGATATCTTCAATGGTATGAAGGGCTTCCGGGAATGCCTGAACCACACCGTGATCGGTAATGGCAATGCTGTCCCAGCCCCAGGAAACCGCACGGTTAATGATATCCTTTGCATAGGAAACCCCGTCCATATCCGACGATTTGGTATGGCAGTGAAGCTCCACGCGCTTGTGAAGGGATAAATCCATCCGCTTTTCCTTAAAGTCTGCGATTTTTGCGATTCCGGCTATGCTGCTGATTGAAATCTCGTGCGAGAAGGTATCATAGGATGCAATGCCCCTCACTTTAATATAATCCCCGACTTTTACAAGGGATTCAAAATCCTTCTTATGTTCTTCAAAAACAAAAACCTTGCAGACAATCGAATCGGTAAAATCCGTTACGGAGAAGGTGAAAAGATGCTTTTCGTTCCGGATGGGACGGTCATCCATTGCAAAAATCTTCCCGCGGATTACCACATCTCCGATTTCATCCGTGATTTCGGATATCGGAGTCACATCCCCCGTAAACTCTTTTCCGTACAAAATATCCGGATTGTCGCTTCGCTTAAAATGCTTTGTGAAATTCGTTTTATCCTTCGACGCAAAACCGCCTTTTGTATTTTTGCGGTTGCCAGGTTTCGAAGATTCACTCTTCTTTTCCGTTTTAATCTGTTCCTTCTGTTCACTCTTTTCTTCAAAAGGATTGGCATCTCCGGCCTTCGCGTCTTTTTTAAGACCGTAGGTTGCAATTTCATCATCCGAAGAATGAGCAGGATTCGAATAAACACGTCTCGAAATCTCTTCAACCATTTTTAAAATTTTATGCTCTTTTTCCTCACGGTAGGAATCTTCCTCGAATTCCTCATAGGAAAAGCTCATTTTAACCGGAAGATTGCATCGTTCGAAGAAAATCGTTTGCAAAAATCCCCGGATTTCATTCTCACGCCTTATCGCAATGGGTGTCTTCGGAAGGAC
>OMRN01000408.1 GCA_900313265.1 uncultured Lachnospiraceae bacterium
CTTCCAGAAGCGTAATTCCGGCATGATGCATAAGAAGCGGAAAATCCGTAACAAAGGCTTTGCCCACATCAACGGGGGATGGAAGCATAAATCCGGGAACCCATCCAAACACGCAAATTAACTGCCAGATCAGAATAAAAATCAGAATGGCGGTAATCGGAATCCATATTTCTTTTGCACTGTTTTTCTTTTGATTCATTTTAAATGATGCTTTGCTGTTTTTCTTTCAATCGTGAGTTTTTCGCCTTCGGGCTTATAGGTAATCTTTACGTAGCTCATTACACTCGGCGCACCGGCTTTAATTGCAATATACTGGCACTGCTTTACGATTTCCATCAGTTCCTCGTAATCGCCTTCCATGGAAGTCTCGCAGGGACCTACATAATATTCGACACCGGTGCTTTTGATATAATCGATTACTTCATCTACGATACGCACGATTTCCTCATCCTCCAAAACAGAAGGAAGCACCTGGATTGCAACGTTGGCATTCAGTTTTTCCATTTTATTTCTCCTTATCAATTTTATATTTGCAGTGCAACTCATAAACGCGCAAAAAAATTACTCTTACCATCACGGTAAGAGCCAAACAGTACGAATTCATCATTCTCCCTACGCCGGCATTATCCGGATCAGGTTCTGGGTTTCTCCCATAGGATTGACGGTGGATTTCCCGCCTCTCAGCCTAAGACCTTAAGCACTCCCGTGACGTCATAGATTATATGATTTTCATTCCGATGTGTCAACTATACACCGATTAACGATTCTCTTCTTCCGGCCGTCCCATCCTGCGAAGAATCCTCTCGCGCTCTCTTAAGGACCGGCTTAAATACTCCCTCCGGTATTTTTCCGCAAATGCTTTTGCAAGATCCTTATCCTCATCACCGCAATAATAAAGATAACGGTCTTCCAGTTCCCAGGGATATATCTCCTCCAGGGTTTCTAAGCAGAGCGAGCAAAGCATGCACGGATACTTCGGAAAAACCTTATGAAAAACGCATCCGCCGTCGATATTAATCATATTCCTGCGGTAAGAAATCATACCCGGATTGGTATCGGCCTGATCCCAGTAAATATAATCGATATCAATGGTCGGTGTATGCCCGTGAACAACAATTTCTGGTGAATTGTAGTTCCCGGTCTGCGTGCGGTCCCATATGTTGATTTCATGCTGCAGGCGCTGATTCTCTTCGCCGTAGGCATATCCGGCGTGCACAATCCGGTAGGTGATTTCCTCTCCCCATTTTGTTGTAACGGGAACACGGATATCAAAAGGAAGCGCTTCAAAACATTCCATGATTTCCTTAAAATCTTCCGGACAGAAATTTTCCTTTCGAATAATCTCCGGATTCCGGTTGGCATACAAAGCCCGGTCAAAATCAAAATAGTAAGGCGGCTCCCCGAATATATTTTTTCCCTGCAGCCAGACCATATAATCCTTCATCCAGTCAATGGCCATCTGTTCATGATTGCCTCTGACCGAGCGGAATTTTCCGTTTTCCGTAATATTTTCCTTAACCCACAGATAGGTCTCCCAAACCTGCTCTCCGCGGTCGATAAAATCTCCGACAAAAATAAACTCCGCGTCCGGATCCTTTGATTCTATTTTTCCGATTAATAGCAACATTTCATCGAGACAGCCGTGAACATCGCCTATTACATAATGCATAATGGCTCCTTTCAGTATCGGGCCAAAACTATAATTATTCGGGCCCTGACATCATATTATACCATCGGGTTTTACGAAAAACAGCATAAAAATATTCGGCAATTTCCGGTCCGGTTTATGCATAAATTCCTTTTTAACCATGGGTTCAATGACAGTAATCCCCGGGCGCGTTATGATGGTTTCACAAGCAGGAAAAATGAAAAAAATGTACGGGAGGAAAAACGCATGAAGAAAAGCAATCATTCAGATACGGACTTCGCCCCCGCGGATGAACCGGTACCCTTCGAGGATGCAATCCTTACGGATGATCCGGGCCTTTTTGATCACTTTGATGACTTTGATGATATCGAAGACGATTATGTCGATTATATCAAAGAAAACACGAATCGCAAAATCCGGGACTGGCTTGATCAAACAAGTTTCCGCGAATTCAGAAACGCCATCTGCAAAGAAGTACGCGGTCAGGAGGAAGTGGAAGACATTCTCCTTTGCATTTATAACTATCTCGAATGCATCGCGAATGACAGAAGGCATAACAATCATGCACTGGTTGCCGCACCCTCCGGCTGTGGCAAAAGCGCAACTTTCCATGCGGTAAGGCGCTACTTTGCAAAAGAAATTCCGACCCTTATCGTACACCGTTCGGATGTTTCAAACATTACCGAAACCGGCTACCGCGGACTGGATCCCGCGGCCATCATCGAACCGCTTTTCAATGCGGATGAAAAGGACGGCGTCGGCATCATTTTTATGGATGAGTTCGACAAAAAAATGGTTCCGTCCTTGGACTCCCACGGTGTCGATAACAACCTCGCCGTGCAGAACCAGATTCTGACCATGGTAGAAGGCTGTGACGTATACGGCACCGGCAAAGGTTCTCCCAATAACGGCTGCGTCAACACCGAGAAAACCCTTTTTATCGGCATGGGTTCTTTTGACAGTATCCGCAAAGCCCGCAAG
>OMRN01000066.1 GCA_900313265.1 uncultured Lachnospiraceae bacterium
CGCAGGATTTAATTCCTTGTATTCTTCTTTTCTTCCGTGGATTTCATAGAACTCTTCCACTTTCGCATCGGTCTTCCAGATGGAAGATAAGCAGGTCGTTTCGGTCGTCATGACATCGATGCCGATACGGAAATCGGGACTTAAGTTTTCCACGCCCGGTCCGACAAACTCCATCACTTTATTCTTCACGTAACCGTTACCGAATACCGCACCGATAATCGCCAGTGCCACATCCTGGGGGCCCACGCCTTTTACGGGTTCTCCGGTTAAATAAACCGCAACCACACCCGGCATGTTAATATCATACGTCTGATTTAAGAGCTGCTTTACAAGCTCCGGTCCGCCCTCGCCCATTGCCATGGTACCGAGTGCACCGTAACGGGTATGGGAATCGGAACCTAAAATCATTTTTCCGCCGCCCGCAAGCATTTCACGCGCAAACTGGTGAATAACCGCCTGATGAGGGGGTACATAAACTCCGCCGTACTTCTTCGCACATGTCAGTCCGAACATGTGGTCATCTTCATTAATCGTACCGCCCACCGCACAAAGGGAATTGTGGCAGTTGGTCAGTACATAGGGCATCGGGAACTTCTCCAGTCCCGAAGCACGTGCCGTCTGAATAATGCCGACAAATGTAATATCGTGAGAAGTCAGCTTGTCGAAGCGGATCTTTAATTTCTCCATATTTCCGGAGGTATTATGCTCCTTTAAGATGCCGTAAGCAATCGTTCCCTGCTTCGCTTCTTCCGCTGTGACATTTTTCCCGGTCTTAGCTGCAACTTCCGCAGCATCCTCTGCCCACTCGGTGCCGTTAATCAAAAATGCACCGCCGTTCTTTAACTCAATCATTTAACTACTCCTTAATCCCTGCCTGTCGTATATACCTCAGGCCATTCAAATATATCTGTCTTCTATTACCAAAACATTCATTTCCGACTGCACAACTACCCTGTTAAGTGATGGCCGGCCATGATACAGCAGGAGATTGAAAGATTTCACCGAAGGCACTTTGAAGGGGCCGGTACTTAGGTTCGGTCCTTTCGAACCTTATGTACCGCTGCGCCTGAAATGTAGCGAAAGCGTGCCCGAGGGGGAACTTTCAATCGTATGCGTCCGGATTATCCGGGCCGTAACTTTACAGCACTACTTTATCCAAATGCCAGATTTCATCCACATACTGCTGAATGGTACGATCCGACGTAAACTTTCCGGAGCTGGCTACGTTTAAGATTGCGCTCTGTGCCCACTTGGAACGGTTACGATATGCCTTTTCAACCTGCTTCTGTGCTTCCACATAGGACTTGAAATCCTTTAAGATGAAGTAGGTATCCGCCTTGGAAGTGCTCTCGGTATTTAAAAGCGAATTGTATAAGTGACGGAATCTTTCCGGATCATCCGGAGAATAGGTTCCGTTGATTAACTGGTTGAGTACCATATGCACATCCGGATCGTTTCTGTAAATCTCCATCGGATCATATCCGCCGTGATTCTCATAGTTGATAACTTCATCGGAGGAAAGACCGAAGATAAATGCGTTGTTCTTTCCGACTTCTTCCACGATTTCAACGTTTGCACCGTCCATGGTTCCGAGAGTCAGTGCACCGTTTAACATAAACTTCATGTTACCGGTTCCGGAAGCCTCTTTCGAAGCGGTGGAAATCTGCTCGGATACATCGGAAGCCGCAAAAATGATTTCCGCATTGGATACGCAGTAATTCTCAATGAAGACAACCTTAATTTTTCCGTTGATAAAGACATCATTGTTGATCTTGTCCGCAACGGAGTTGATTAACTTAATCGTAAGCTTCGCATTGCGGTATCCTGCTGCCGCCTTCGCACCGAAGATGAAGGTTCTCGGATAAAATTCCATCGTGGGATGCTCTTTTAACTGGTTGTAAAGATACATTACATGAAGAATGTTTAAAAGCTGACGCTTGTACTCATGAAGTCTCTTTACCTGAACATCAAAAATCGAATTCGGATCCACATCGATTCCGTTGTGCTCTTTGATATATTTTGCAAGACGAATCTTATTCTGATACTTGATCTTCATAAATTCTTCCTGCGCCTTTGCATTTTTGGCATAATCTTTCAGTGCGGCAATCTGCGGAAGATCGGTTACCCAGGCATCACCGATTTTCTTTGTTACCCAGTCCGCAAGAAGCGGATTTCCGTGGAGGAGGAATCTTCTCTGGGTAATGCCGTTGGTCTTGTTGTTGAATTTCTCAGGATACAGCTCGTAGAAATCCTTCAGTTCCTGATTCTTTAAAATTTCGGTATGCAGTCTGGCAACACCGTTTACGGAATAGCCGGCATGAATGGCAAGGTTTGCCATTTTTACCTGTCCGTCATAAAGGATGGCCATCTTCTTAACCTTCTCTTCATTTCCGGGATAACGGCTTCTAATCTGTGCTTCGAATCTTCTGTTAATCTCTTCCACAATCTGATAGATTCTCGGAAGGAGTCTGGAGAAGAGGTCGATCGGCCATTTTTCCAAAGCTTCGGACATAATGGTGTGGTTGGTATATGCACAGGTCTTAGTGGTTACATCCCACGCCTCATCCCAGGTAAGATAATACTCATCCATGAGAATTCTCATCAGCTCCGCAATGGTAACGGTGGGATGGGTATCGTTTAACTGGAAGGTTACTTTCTCATATAATTTATGAATGTCGTCATGATTTCTCATGTACTTTGCAACTGCTTCCTGAACGGATGCGGAAACAAAGAAATACTGCTGTTTTAAACGAAGTTCCTTACCGGCAATATGGTTGTCGTTCGGATAAAGAACCTCCACGATGTTACGTGCCAGATTCTCCTGTTCAACGGCCTTCTGATAATCACCCTTGTCGAAAGAATCGAGACGGAAGCAGTCCACCGGCTGTGCGTCCCAGATACGAAGGGTATTTACGATTCCGTTTCCGTAACCGACAATCGGGAGATCGTAAGGAATGGCCTTTACTGCCTGATAACCTTCGAGGCGGTAATTGTTTCTTCCGTTCTCATCGGTATAGCTTGTTACATAACCGCCGAAACGGACTTCTTTGGTATATTCGGGACGGCGGAGTTCGAACGGGTTGCCGTCGGCAAGCCAGTTATCGGGAACTTCTACCTGATAACCGTCGCGGATTTCCTGTTTGAACATACCGTAGCGGTAACGGATACCGCATCCGTATGCGGAATATCCGAGTGTTGCGAGGGAATCAAGGAAACATGCGGCAAGTCTTCCCAAGCCTCCGTTTCCGAGTGCCGCGTCGGGCTCCTGGTCTTCTACGACATTGATGTCCACGCCCAGTTCCTCAAGCGCTTCCTTCGCTTCCTGATAAGCCGTTAAGTTAATCAGGCTGTTTCCGAGCGCACGACCCATTAAGAATTCCATCGACAGATAGTAAACGGTCTTCGGATCCTGCTTCTCATAAGCTTCCTGTGTTGCCAGCCACAAATCTACAATCTGGTCCTTGATAGCATAACTGACCGCCTGGAAAATCTGCTGGTCGGTTGCCTCCTCCATGGTCTTGCGGTAGAGGGTCTTGATATTATAAAGAACGCTTCTTTTGAAAAGATCTTTTCTGAATTCCAGTTTCGGAAGCGAGCTGTTATTTTTCTTTGCAGCGCTCTTCTTCGTTGAGGTCTTTGCCGTTGTTTTCTTTGCAGTTGTATTCTTTGCACTTTCCGCTTTCTTTGCGGCTGTCGTATTCTTCGCCGAAGCAGCCTTCTTCGCGGATGCTGCCGCTTTCTTAACCTCTTTCTTTGCGGCTCCCAAAGTCTCCTTCTTTTCGGGATGCTTCTTCGGTGCCTCTTTCTTTGCCGCCGTCTCTTTTGTTGCCGGTTTCTTTGCTGTTGCCATGTTTTTTCCTCCATATCTCGGAGACCTTCCGGCCTCCTCTTTTTGGGATTTAAAAATCAATCCGGGTTAACGCTTCCGTTGCCCCTATTTCTTTGTTACGCCAATGAAAACATCTTCCCCGTTGATGTTCCACTTCTTTGCGGTCTCCGTTTTCTCTCCGAAAACGATTTCGTCGGCTAAAACCTTGGTCGAAATCGCTTCTTCGTTGTTGCGGATGATTTCCGCAATTTTATCATTCTCGGATACGGTAACGATGATGTGATCCATTACCTCAAATCCGGAATCTTTACGCATGGTCTGGATTTTACTGATAACTTCGTAAACAAATCCTTCGTTAATCAGTTCGTCGGTTAAGCGAATATCCAGAACAACCGTGACGGGTCCGTCCGCCATGGATTCAAAGCCTTCCTTCTTCACCATATCGATTAAAAGATCGTCTTCGGTAAGGGAAATGGCATTTCCGTTTACCTCAAAATCAAGGCTTCCCTTTGCTTTTAAGGTATCCATTGCTTCGTTTCCGTCTACTTCGGATAAGTATTTCTGTATTCCGCCCAACGATTTGCCGTACTTCGGTCCCACGGTCTTAAGCTGGGGCTTAAAGGTGTAGCTGGTGAATTCCCTGACATCTTCGGTAAATTCCACGGCCTTTACATTTAACTCATCCTCAATAATTTCGGTATAGAATTTCTCGAGTGCGAAAGGAGCCTTTACAAACATCTTCGCAACCGGCTGACGGTTCTTGACATTGGCGGTATTTCTGCAGGCTCGTCCGAGTACAACAATCTTTAATACCTCGTCCATGTTCTTTTCAAGTTCCGTATCAATCCACTCTTCTTTGCATACCGGGAAGTCGCAAAGATGAACGCTTTCGGGAGCGGATGCATCAATGGAACATACCAGATTGCGGTAGATTTCTTCCGCCATGAACGGAATCATCGGTGCAGCGGTTTTGCTGATGGTAACAAGCGCGGTATAAAGAGTCATGTAGGCATTGATTTTATCCTGCTCCATCCCTTTTGCCCAGAAACGCTCACGTCCGCGGCGCACATACCAGTTGCTCATCTCGTCCACAAAATCCTGAAGCGCTCTTGCCGCTTCGGGAATGCGGTAATTCTCAAGATGGGCATCGGTTTCTTTGACAACCGTATTCAGTCTTGATAAGAGCCACTTGTCCATAACGGCAAGTTTGTCATATTCAAGTGTATATTTCGTCGCATCGAATTCATCGATGTTTGCATAGAGTACAAAGAACGCATAGGTGTTCCAGAGGGTACCCATGAATTTTCTCTGACCTTCCTGTACGGCCTTGCCGTGGAAACGGTTCGGGAGCCAGGGTGCGGAGTTAATATAGAAGTACCAGCGGATGGCATCGGCACCGTAGGTTTCGAGTGCTTCGAACGGATCCACCGCGTTGCCTTTACTCTTACTCATCTTCTGGCCGTTCTCATCCTGAACATGACCGAGTACGATTACATTTTCGTACGGAGCCTTGTTAAATAAAAGCGTGGATTCCGCAAGAAGGGAATAGAACCATCCTCTGGTCTGATCCACGGCCTCGGAAATAAACTGTGCCGGGAACTGCTTTTCAAATAAATCCTTATTCTCAAACGGATAATGATGCTGTGCAAAAGGCATCGCACCGGAATCGAACCAGCAGTCGATTACTTCGGGTACGCGGTGCATTTCCTTGCCACAGTCGGGACAGGGAATCACAACCTCATCGATATACGGACGGTGAAGTTCGACTTTTGCATTCTCCGGGTTTCCGGAAAGAGTTGCAAGTTCTTCTCTGGAGCCGACGGAAATCTGTTTGCCGCATGCGCACTCCCAGATATTCAGCGGAGTTCCCCAGTAGCGGTTTCTCGAAATCGCCCAGTCCTGAAGATTTTCAAGCCAGTCACCGAAACGTCCTTTTCCGATGGATTCGGGAATCCAGTGAATGGTATTATTGTTGGCAATCATGTCATCCTTTACGGCGGTCATTTTGATATACCAGGATTCTCTCGCATAGTAAATAAGCGGGGTATCGCATCTCCAGCAGTGAGGATAATCATGCTCTGCTTTCGGCGCATCGAATAAAATTCCTCTTTCCGCAAGATCCTTTAATACCTCGGGATCGCAGGCTACCGCACCGGCTTCGATTTCCTTCTCGGTCGGTTTGCAGCGCATTCCCGCAAATTTGCCGGTTTCGGGTTTCATTTTTCCGGCACCGTCCACCATCTGTACGAAAGGTGCATCGTATTTACGTCCGACTCTTGCATCGTCTTCACCGAAGGCCGGCGCAATATGTACGATACCGGTACCGTCGGTCATCGTAACGTATTCGTCACAGTATACGAAGAATGCTTTCTTATGCTGCTTCTCGGTTTCCACGGCAGCACACTCGTAAAGCGGTTCGTATTCCTTATATTCAAGGTCGGTACCTTTGTATGTTTCCAGGATTTCATATGCTTTGCCGTCAGCCATCGGCGCATACTTTGCATTGCCTTCCTTATCCTTTGCGGTAAGAAGCGCACCGATTACGGTATCCAAAAGCGCAACCGCCATGTAGTATGTTTTTCCGTCAACGGCTTTTACCTTTGCGTATTCATCATTCGGGTTTACGCAAAGACCGATGTTCGAAGGCAGTGTCCACGGAGTTGTGGTCCATGCAAGGAAGTACGCATCTTCATTTTTGACTTTGAAACGTACAATTGCGGTACGGTCCTTGATGGTTTTATAGCCCTGTGCCACTTCCTGTGCGGAAAGCGGGGTTCCGCATCTGGGGCAGTAGGGTACGATTTTAAATCCTTTATAAAGAAGGCCTTTGTCCCAGATTTCCTTTAATGCCCACCATTCGGACTCGATATAATCATCATGATAGGTAACGTAGGGGTCGTCCATATCCGCCCAGAATCCGACGGTTCCGGAAAAATCCTCCCACATTCCCTTATATTTCCATACACTTTCCTTACATTGTTTAATGAAAGGCTCTAACCCGTATGCTTCAATCTGCTCCTTGCCGTCAAGGCCCAAAAGCTTTTCCACTTCAATCTCAACCGGAAGACCGTGGGTGTCCCAGCCTGCTTTTCTCGGTACCATATATCCTTTCATGGTACGGTATCTCGGAATCATATCCTTGATAACACGGGTAAGTACATGTCCGATATGGGGTTTTCCGTTTGCGGTAGGCGGTCCGTCATAGAAGGTATAGGTTTCGCCTTCCTTGCGGTTTTCCATACTTTTGCGGAAAATGTCATTGTCCTTCCAGAATTTCTCTACTTCTTTTTCTCTTTGTACAAAATTAAGATCCGTACTGACTTTCTCGTACATAATTTCTCCTTTTTTTCCGCCGAATCAGGACTCTTTTTCATAAAAAGAAGGCGGAAAGTGCATAAAATACCAATGGTATTTTACAGTTTCCGCCTTTCTGTGTCAAGTTTTGCGCCCTTTATCTCAGTCTGTCGTCCGCGTGTGTCATCCTCCAGTTGATGCACCTTTCCAGATAATGGATGTAATCCGGATTCTTGCACATGCCCTTTCCTTCCACATCGGACAGTTTCGCAACGTCCATACCGTTGCAGGCCGTGGTCTTCATAACGATATTTAACGCCGGTGCATCGGTATCGTTCGCGATATAGGTACCGATTCCGAATGCGATTTTTGCCCTTCCCTCGAAATATTTCTTGATTTCGGTGGCTTTTGCAAAGTCCAGACTGTCACTGAATAAAAGCGTTTTACTCTTCGGATCGATTCCGAGAGACTCATAATGCGCAATCATCTTGTCTCCCCAGTCAAACGGAGAACCGGAATCGTGACGCACGCCGGAGAAAAGGGTTGCGTATGTTAACTGGAAATCCTTTAAGAAACAGTCCGTCGTAATGGCATCCGTTAAAGCGGTTCCGTTTAACACACCGTACTCTTTTACCCAGGCATCGAGTGCATACCAGTTCGAGTAAGCGGGATTGTGTTTGTGATTTCCCTGACCGACACACATAATCCATTCATGTGCCATGGTTCCGACCGCTTTGATATTATATTTCTTGGCAAGATATACGTTGGAAGTTCCGACAAAAACCGACCGGCCCAGGTTTGCTTCCGCCAGGCGTTTTACCGCAAGATCCTGCGCTTCACCGGAGAGCCTTCTTCTCATACCGAATTCGGAGAAAGCCGCCAGGTCATATTCGCCGCTTTCCAGTTTGGCGATTTTTGCATCCAGACGATTCTTAAAACTCTCCATCAGCTTATCGTAATCGTATGCCATCCGGAAATAGACTTCGTTTACAATCGCAAGTGTCGGGATTTCATACAGCGATGTATTTAACCATGTGCCTTTGGTCTCGATGGAAAGTCCGCACTCCGCGTCATCGGAAATCGTAAAATCCTCGTATCTCGGCTTCCAGAGTCTTAAAAAATCCACATAGGAGCCTTTAATCCAGGTGATGTTATGCAGATACTCCAGTTCATCCTCTTTGAAACGAAGTTCCGTATAAAGAAGCAGCTGACGCTTGATTTCGTCCACCATTTCCTTTGTAAAATGTACATCCTCATTCCGGCATTTAAAACTCCATGTCGTCTTATAATCGCTGAACTGATGATAAATGGCCTGTCCCATGGAAAATTTGTACGCATCCGTTTCGAGCAGACTGGTGATGATTCGTTCCATTTTAATCCTCCTGTCATTCTGTAAATGATTTATTTCCGTATATAAGTAAGAAACCTGTTGTTATTCTCCGCAAAAATCCTTGTGGATTCACTCTTTGACACTTTGCGAAGCGTTCCGGCCGCCGGATCCATCCAGACAAATTCTCCGGAATTATACCCGGTTAAGAGTATGGCACTTCCGTCATTCATAATAACCGTTACGGGAATATCCTGATTCAGATAATAATAAAGTACCTCCACCGAACAGCCCGTTAAATCAAGAGCCCGTCTGTCCATCATGTATTTTTCAAGGATTTCCTTCGGGGCTTTTCCCCTTGCCAGTTCACGGTCCGCATCCTGCGAAAATCCTTCAAGCTGCATCATGGTCTCTAAGCAGATTCCAAGCGACGTATCGCCCTCTGCCAGGCCCGTTTCCTTAATGGCCATAATCTGATTCTTGGCAAGTACCTGACATTTTTCCCAGATAAAGTCCGCACCGGCATCACGGACAAAACCGCCCGTCTCATATGCCTGTCTTACCGCATCGGCTTCCCGATCCCAGATTCCGATCACCTCACCCCTCGCGTAGACAAAGAACAACGCAGAGGCAGAATCAAACGGAATCTCCAGTTCGCGGTTTTCTTCAAAAAGCGTTACCTTCGGCTGCATGGTTTCAAGGACTTTTTCATCAAAGTCTTTGGTCATTTTCAGCTGCCATACCGTTTCGTAATTCTCCGTGACAACCGCCTCGAGCTTATTCTTCGGTACATCCGCCGGCGTATTATCAACGATGGTATCACCCGAAGTCTCCGAAAAATTCCCGTCCTCCGACCTCACCATACGAACAAGCGAAATCATATTATCCTCAAAAATGCAGTCCGTAACATAGATGCCGCTTTGTTCATACTGCTTGTGAATCGTGCCGTCCTCGGTCTGAATACGAATATTATACATCGGGAAAAATACATTTCCGTAGGCATCCGTCGAAACATCCGACGCACTGGCCGTACCGAAAATCAGATCGTCTTTCATGAATCCCAGAAGTTTCATCCGTTCGCCGGATTTGGCGCTGATTTCCACTTCACGCATGCTTGACAGGTTCTTAAGTATAATAACTTCGGCCCCCTGCCCGTTTTCCTTTGTTACCCATGCCGCCATCGTATGGGTATCATTCACGCAGAACATCTTCGGAGAAAGACCGTCCGCCAAAGTTTCCGTTTCATCCGTTTTTAACACTGCACGGTAAATGCCGCCGTTTAAATAGAAAAACAGATTATCCGACTCGTTTAAGTATAAAAGCTGATTCAGATTTTCTTTTAGCAGCTGGGGAGAACCGCCAAACGGAACAAACAGCTGCTCCTCCAATGTATTTTTCTCCAGATTATAGGTATATACCAAAAGGCCCGTTTCACCCTCGTGAATTCCCCTTGAAATGTATCCGTAAACCGCAAAATCAACAACCCCGTCATCACGCACATCAAAAATCCGGATTTGCGGCAGTTCGCAAAGAGGTCTTTTATCATAATCCTCTTTGTCATATTCTCCGTACGCGCGGGCGAATTTATTCGAACCGGGATCGGCCACGAATAACACGCTGTCTTTCACAAATGCGACACGGCTGCCCTCGGGACTTTCTTCCATCGTAATGCTTCCGTCGTCCACCCCGAGATAAACGGTATCTCCGTAAAAAATCTGATCCTGTTCAAAAACCAGACGGCTTAACGTTCTTTCATATTCGATTAAATGAAGCCGGTCCGTTCCTCTTTTTAAGCGGAAATACTCTTCCACGCGGTAATGCTCCGCATCATTCCCCGTTCCGATCTGCACCAGATAATACTGTTTTAAGGTGGCATTGTCTTTTTCGGCCGTAATTAGTTTCGTCTGAATCTCCGTTTCCGGATTGACGGGAAGATTTCCCCAGGTAACCTGCTCTAAGGAACTGTGAATATCCACCTTTCCGAAATTCGAATTATCTCCCGAGGAATTGCTTTCGAGATATTTCTTCAGTTCGGTATAATCTTCTTTCTCACCGAACGTACGCCTTGTAAAATCATGGCAGAACTCAAGAAACGTCCGTACATCAATCTCTTCGTTTTCCACCACTTTCGTATTATAGAAAATGTCCTCGCCGTTTACCGTAAGACGAACCGTCAGATCGTATTCCCCGCCTTCGGCAAGCAGGTCTTTTAACGACGTATAAACATAGTATCTTCCGTCTTCCTGCGAAATATTCTTCACTTCACTGTCTTCGATCAGACGGCTTCCGTCCGACGAACGGACCTCTAAAAAAACCGCATCAATCCGGTTCCCGTAAGGACGGATTTCAAAAGCAACCGAACGGTTTTCTCCGAGAGGCGTTATATTTTCCTTGGAAAATGCGGCATTTCGTCTCGAAGTATATCCCACGGTCGGGTTATAAACTTCGTTTCCCGAAAGGAATGAAATCTCCGGGAAGGACGATCTTGCCATTTCGATCGTCATGTCCGTATTTCCCTTATTCAAAACATTGCCGAATACCATAAGCGCAGCGATAAAGCTTATGATTCCGACGCCTGTTTTGATTAACAAACTCTTCATACTACTTCGGCTCCGTTCCGAGAAGGATGTTCTTCCCGGATTTTATTACAACATACTCCGCTCCCTTTGCGGAATAATCATCATCGAAATTCAAATTGCTCCAGTCATCCTTTGCCACACGGATCTGGATATTCAGGGTATGTCCCGCCGGAAGGGTTTCCTTCTTTTTCAGGCTTACGGTAAGGACTTCCGCCGCGGTTTTGTCATTTTTCTTCGAATCGGAGAAAACACCCGAAACCGATTCGGTAACGGCTTTGTACTGCTGTCCCTGAATGCAGGCATAATCGCAGTAGAAATTCAGTTTTGAGATGTCTTCTTCGGAAAAATAGTAACATATCGATACATCCGACAAATCCATGTCCGAATTTCCGGTATTCGTAAGTTCCACGGTGAAAGCCAGAGTAGAGGAACTGCCCTTTGATGACTGGTTCTGGATTTTTAAATTCAGGTTATCCGCACTGACTTCATTTGCGGTATTTTTGCCGTCCTGACCCGTGCCCGGATCTTCTTTCCCGGATTCACGCTGACCGTTATCGTCTTTTCCGGGTTCACTTTGTCCGTTATCCTTTCCGTCGGACTTACCGGTATTCGTCCCGGAAGGTTCAATCTTTACTTCGCTTCCGTCCGGCACGCTTCCGTAAATCAGATTTTCTCCCTCGTAAAGCGCCATATGCGGACAGGAAATCGTCTGACTTCCGTTCGTTCCGGCGATGTCTGCATAGGAATAATCGTTTGAATTGTCCCATTTGCCGGAAGAAGTTAACCTAAACTGCACTTCTTTTTTATAAACATCCTGACCGCCCGGAGCAATCACCGTTCCGGCAAAAGAAACCGGCAGATAATAGATGTGCTTATCCTCATCAAAAACCGTCAGATTCCCGGCACTTCCGCCCTGCGAATAGTTGGTCGTAACCGAAATGTCATTTACGCTTCCGCCGGATTCATACAGTTCGGACAAATCGACAAAATAGCAAAGCGTGGCATCCGTAAGTGCTCTTGCGGGCCATGCGGATTTATTATAGACAAACGCTTTTACTTCGAGGAAGTTTTCTCCGGTTACGTTAATCATTCCTTCAACCGTAATTTCATCGTCCGGAATATTCTCCACCGCACCGTAATCCACCAGTGTCTGTCCGCCGTACTCTTCATATAAAGCCGCCAGCGCACCGGTAAATCCCGCGTTGTAATCGCAGGCCACTTCGTTATTGACATAGTTGGTAATCTCGTCCGAATAATTGTCCGATGCATCCGGTCCTCCGACCAATGCCCCCGCCAGAATATGGCGGCTGTCGGCCGGATCGCCGATATTATTGCTGTAGGATCCGTGCGCAGTCCGGTGATGCGGATGCACGGGATAATCATCGCCGAAATGAATCTGATAGGAAAATCCCGTACTGCCGAGGCAGTAGTTAATCTGGCTGACGGCAAAATCGTGGTAGGTATTCTTTTTTGC
>OMRN01000140.1 GCA_900313265.1 uncultured Lachnospiraceae bacterium
GGATGCTCATGTCCCGCATTCGTAGCGATTCCTTTTCCCGTTGATATTTCCACAACAGCCAGCCATACCGTAACGAATAAATCCGCTTCATTTCCCTCACAAAGCTGGTCGTTTACCTTCCTTAGCGTCTCAGCCGGGCTTTCACCGTTTTGCATATGCGTTTTTATAAGCACTCTGGCTACCATCATAAAAAGCGCTGCGGGAACGCCTTTTCCGGATACATCGGCCATAACCAAAACCATGTGGTCCTCATCCGTCAAAAAGAAATCATAAAAATCCCCGCCCACTTCTTTCGCGGGAACCATCTGTGCGTAAATGTCGAATTCGTCTCTTTGCGGGAAAGCCGGGAAAAGTCTGGGCAGCTGACTTGCCTGAATGTCCGTTGCCATGTTCAGTTCCGTTTCAATCCGTGAGGACTTTTCCTGCTGTTTTTCGTATTTTTCCAAAAGATCTCCGATAATCACACCGGTTAAGAAATTTGCCGATAGCACCGTCGCCAGAATAATCAGCTGGACATCACTGATAAACGCCTGAATGGCGATGGCTAAAAGAGGCAAAAGAATATAAACCCAGAATGCCAGTTTTATGCGCTTGCTGATATTTTTCCGATAATGAAACAGAAGAAAAACATCGATAAACAGCATGAGCATAATTGCAAGATTGGAGAAAATATATGTCCCCGACCGGTGATAAACATTCATTTCATCGAAGTAGTAACAAAAATCGGTAAACTGGGACACAAGAATAATAACCGTATTGATCCCCAAAAGTGCATGAATAATCCCTGTAAAGGTTTTTTCCGCCTTTCCCGTCTTCGCAGCATAAATAACCAGCTGGGAAAACAGCCATGCCATAACACCGGAGGCGATGAATTCACCCGCTGTCACAAGGTGAATCAAAACACTGACTACATCTCCCGGGAAGCCTTCCAGCAACATCCTGAAAAGGTGGTTGGTAATGTAGACAAGCAGAGATTCAAAAAATAACAGAAAATACGTTTTAACCCGTTTCTGGAATTTCGTACCGAATGCAATCTGCAGAATACTCATTTCGCAGATTCCGATTCCGACTGCAATAATCAGAATATTAATCATGTTAGCCGGCGTGACAGTAAAATGAAAGTTCATATTTTTATCCTTTCCGCTGACAATTCTTAAAACAAGTTTATATTTCTATTTTAATTCCTTACGCGCAAATTATCAATTTTTTTAAACCGACGGAAATGTCATTTGCGTCAACATCTCCAACCAATAATACTTTCATGATTTAATCCTTAGATGTTTTAAATATATTTCTTTTCATATCCGTTCCTTTCAAAAACATCCGCTCATGCATGCATGGCGGATGTTTCCTTGTTTCATCTTGTGCAACCGTTTCCGGCTTTCTTACTCTTTTTATTCGTATTCTTCCATCGCGGAGAAATCAAGGCAAAACAGGACGGTGCGTTAAAATTTCGGAATATTACAAAACTGTAATATAAAAGTCACCTGTTTGTAAGACGGCTTATTTATGATGATTTTATAAAATGAAAAATACGAATACCGGAATGGTTTTACACCAAACGAAGGGAGCACATAATGAAAATACTTGAAATCAAAAATCTATGTAAGGAATACGGAAAAGGCGAAATCAAGGTCGAGGCCTTAAAAAATGTTTCCTTTGATGTCGAGCAGGGAGAGTTCGTTGCCATCGTCGGTCCTTCCGGAAGCGGCAAATCCACTCTTTTACATATACTCGGCGGTGTAGATACACCCACATCCGGCGAAGTAATCATTTCGGGAACGGATATCGGAAAGTTAAACGAAAACAATCTTGCGATTTTCAGAAGACGACAGATCGGACTCATTTATCAGTTTTACAATCTGATTCCCATATTAAATGTGGAAGAAAACATGGCTCTTCCGATTCTCTTGGACGGAAAGAAGCCCGATAAAAAACTCTTAAAATCTCTCGTGGAGAAACTCGGACTGAACGACAGACTGAAACACCTTCCGAACCAGTTATCCGGCGGACAACAGCAGAGAGTTTCCATCGGCAGGGCACTGATCAACCATCCGGCGCTTCTTCTAGCCGATGAACCCACCGGTAACCTGGATTCCAAAAACAGTAAGGAAATCATTTCACTGCTCAGAAAATTTAACCGCGAAAACAATCAGACGGTTATCATTATTACTCACGATGAACGTATTGCTTTAAGTGCAGACAGGGTAATTACCATTGAAGATGGTCAGATTACAAAAGATGAGGCAAGAAAATAATGAACATTATTATGAAATTAACCTTACAACATTTAAAATCCAATCTTAAACGAACCATTGTCACCATATTCGGAATCGTTGCATCAACCGCCCTGATTACCGCGATGTTAACGGGCGTTTATTCGGCCTTTCAGTTCACGGGTGAGGTTACTCTTTATGCCGGCGGAAACCATCATGCGAATTTCTATCATTTAACCGAGGAAGATTACCATCAGCTTAAAAACGATCCGCTGCTTGAATATGTCGGTGTCTGTGATACCGACAATGAGAAAACAGGGTTTTATATTGACGCCGACACCGAAAAAAGATTCCGAACGGGAAATGTTTACCACGGCGATTCCGACGTTCTTTCCCAGATGGTAACCTGCGAATATGAGGGACGACTGCCTGAAAATGCCGGTGAAATTGCTGTCGAGGAGGAATTTCTAAAAGACAATCATCTTAATCTTCACCCCGGCGATACTCTTTCTTTTCATCAGGGATACCGCTATGGGTACGAAGGCGACGAACTTGTCTACTATGGCGGAAGTTACAAATCAGCCGAGGATTTCTGCGTCTTAAGTGATGAGACATGCACTGTTACTGCGATTCTTCACCATAACGAGCCCACCAAATCCTTTGACATTCTTCGCGGAACGGACGGCTTTCCTGCGAAAAACCTGGTCTATATAACACTGAAAAAAACCGACAGAAACTCGGTAAATACCTTAAGGGGCATCGCTGCCGCCCATAATCTTAAACTTAACGAAATAAATACGGAATATCTGATGACTTTATTCGTTAAAAACATACCCTCCAATCCGGTGAACTCAATCTACAAACTTTTGGCATCCGCGCTTGTAATTATCATCATTGCTTCTTCGATTATGATTTACAATGCATTTGCAATGTCTCTTACGGAACGAATGAAATATCTCGGAATGCTCTCAAGCGTCGGTGCAACCGGAAGGCAGAAAAAGGCAAGCGTATACTACGAAGGTCTCCTTCTCGGAATCGTTGGCATTCCTCTGGGCTGTTTATTCGGAATACTCGGCTGTATTGTCACACTGCGTTTTACAGGCTCTCTTATTCTTAATTCCAAAATGCTTTACGGAATTAATACCTCCATGATGGGACACATCCCTGTAAAAACGCACCCCCTCGTCGTTCTTGCAATCATTCTGTTTTCCGTGCTGACCATTTTTATATCGTCGTTTATCCCTGCCTTAAAGGCAAGCCGGATCTCGGCAATCGAGGCAATAAGGCAGAGCAACACCATCAAACTTCGCGCACGTAAACTGAAGGTTCTTCCTTTTGTAAAATGGATCTTCGGATATGAAGGCGAACTTGCTTCAAAGAATATAAAAAGAAACGGCGCAAAGGGTGTGGTAATAACCGTTTCCATGGCGGTTTCGATTGTAATTTTGCTGTGTTTTATGTATCTGGCAGACCTTTTTAACAGGGAAAACAGTTATGAAATCGAAATTCCTTTCCAGGTTTTCGCTTCCGCTTCCCTTGGCGAGCGCGAAAAGTTAAGAGAGGATATTTTACAAATCGAAGGTGTGGAAAAAGTATTTGTGGCGGAAATGATTTCCTATAATTACAATCCGAAGGATAAAGACGGAATGATGCGTGAGATTCCCAATACCGCAATCAGAAATCCGGAATTCCTGACCAAAGAATACCGGTATCTTTTTGACAAGACAGATGATATCTGGGTTGTACCTCTTGAAGATAAGGATTTTATAAAGATTTGTGAGAAAAACGGCATCGATTATACCAAATATTTCGGGGACGAGCTTCGCGGAGTTTTGCTGAACAATTACACGCATAAACCTTCGAGAAAAGCCGTCTTTAACGACAAAATCCTGGGGCAGAAACTCTTTTACGATAAAGCAAAAGGCAATCCGCCCGCTATCGTGATCACCGATTTTGTCAAATGGGACAAGTCAATTGAAGAATACAGACTATCCCCCAAAGGAAGCATCTCGGTTTACGTTCCTTCATCGATCATGGACCGTGAATATGTTAAATGTGTGGATGAAAAAGACCTTACATGCACATACGGAATAAAATGTAAAAACCATGAAGAGGTGCACGCGAAAATATCGGATATTTTAACATATGACGGTTATACCAATACTACCGCTTCCGATATCGAAGACAGCCTTGTCATAATGAAAACACTTATGACGCTGTTTAAGACCATAATGTACGGATTTATCATTTTGATCTCACTTATCGTAATTGCAAATATCTTAAACACAATCACGACGGGAGTTCATTTAAGGCGAAAAGAATTTGCGATGTTTAAATCGATTGGAATGACCGGATTTTGTTTTAAGAAAATGCTTTTCCTCGAGACTTTCCTTTATGGATTAAGAGCGCTTTTATTCGGTCTTCCGATCTCCGCACTGCTTTGTTTCGCAATTTATAAAACCGTTTCTGCTCCGTCATCCGCATTCGAGCTTAACTACTTAACGTATATTCTCGTCTCTCTCGGAGTATTTGCAATCGTCGGAATCAGTATGCTTTTATCTGCAGGAAAGACAAATAACGAATCAATCGTAGACGTACTGAAAGAGGACATCTGCTGAAAGTCTATCTTTACTAAATCAGTGTTTTGTAAAACCTGATGATGAATTTCGTTCCGACTCCCTCTGTGCTTTCCACGGAAATCTCTCCCTGCTCGCCCTCGATAATGGACTTCGAAAGAGCAAGGCCGATTCCAACGCTGTCTTTGCCGGCATTCTTTCCTTTGTAGAACCGTTCAAAAATGTGGGGAATATCTTCCGCGGCGATGCCACAGCCCGTGTCTTTTACGGTAAGCTGTGTGTATATATTGGTATCGACCGTGGACACGGACAATTCCCCACCGTCGTCCATA
>OMRN01000007.1 GCA_900313265.1 uncultured Lachnospiraceae bacterium
CTTTTTCGGCGGTCCGGTCAGCTATGGTTTTTTTACCCTTTTAACTTTAATTCCCATCGTCAGTTTCATCTATCTTCTTTTTGTATTTTTTTCTTTCCGTATTTACCAGGAACTCGAAAACAAAAATCTTACGGCGGGTCATACCACGCCCTTTACATTTATTCTGAAGAATGAATTTCCGTTCGGATTCTCCGGAATCCGGGTAAAATTCTTTTCCGATTTCTCCGAAATCACCGGTCTTGACGATAACGCGGAATACGAACTTCAGCCGAAAACCGGCATAAAGAAGCAGACGAAGATTCACTGCAGATACCGCGGAGAATACGAAGTCGGAATAAAAAGCATGGAACTTCAGGACTATCTTCAGTTAATCCGGCTTAAATTCAATAATAAGGAAACCCTGAGGGTTACGGTGAAACCGGGCATTGTTAAGATTCCGGCGTTAAAAAGCGTGCATTCCTCCGTAATCATGACAAAGGAAAGTTCTTTTGCCAAAACGCAGGCGGATGTTCTTTCCAGACCCTATGTTACGGGTGACGATATCCGGTATGCCAACTGGAAAGTTTCCGCCAAAAACGGCGATTTGTTCATCCGTCAAATGACGGGGGAAGAAAGAAACGGAATCGGCATTATCGTTCCTTTAAACCGTTATTCGGATAATGCGACAGAATATCTTCCCGTCGAGAATAAAATGCTCGAAACGGCGATTGCGCTGTCGTATTTTTTCTTAAAAAACAATACGCCGGTGCAGTCATATTTTGCCTGCGGTAATTCATCCGGAAATGCAGCCGGCGGGACAACGGGCAGAGCAGGCGGAAAAATGACGGAGTTTAGTGCTTCAAAGAAAGAGCAGTTCCGCGATATGTATGAATTTTTTTCTTCGGCGGAGTTTAAACAGGATTCCGGCGAAGAAAAGACGGCAAAAACGGCCGTTTGCGGAAGCGGTCTTTTCGGATGCAAAATGGTATTTATCGTGGTGAGCAAACTAAGTGACAGCGTCCTGCATACGGTGCGCATTTTGCATGAGAACGGCATTCCGGTCATCATTTACCGGATGGAACAAAATAAAAATTCCGGGAAAGAGTTATCGGATAAAGGAAGTACCTTGCATGGGGAGAATACCGGGAAGGATTCTGTAAATGAAGGAAAAATAGCCGGTGAAATCGGGCTTTCCAACGTGGAATTAATCGATATCGATTCCGAGGCGGACTTAAGGGAGGTGCTGTGATGACAGAGCTTTTTTATGACCTCCTGTATATTCTTCCCGTTCTGGTATCGGTATCACTTTATGCCGCATCCCGGTTCAGTGGCGGTATAAACGGAATTGCAATCCTTGGTGTTACGATGGCTTTTGCAGGCGTTTTCGTTGTATTAAAGCACTGGAAAAACAGGATAAAATATATTATTCCCGCGATTATTGTAACGATTCTTGCCGTACCGGTCCTGATTCAGGATTCCGGTGCGAGAGCGGAATTTATTGTATCCAATCTCTGGGTGGTTCACTGTATCATCATTGCCATGATATCCTTCTTATCGGGAATTCTGTTATCGGGTGTCCGAATGGCGAGAAGAATCGTATTTGCGGCCTTGTTTACCGGCCTGATTCTCGTTTTGGTGTTGATTAAAGACATGCCGAAAGCTTCCGTGGATGCCGCGCTTTTTCTGCTTTTGATTATCGCAGCGGATGAAGTACAGTACTTTTGGAAGAAAAGCGGGGATACCGATCCGAAGAAACATTTAGTCTTTATTTCTCCGTTTCTTCTGCTTGCGGCAATCGGCGTTTATCTGATTCCGGCACCCGCTCATCCGGTGGATTATACGGCTGTTATCCGTTTTGCGAAGAAAACCGTTTCTTATGTGAAGGAAAATACACTCTGGCTTCATAAAGGTGAAGAGGATTATATCGCTTATATCGGTTTTTCCGATGACGGAGGTTTCCGAAGCGGACTTAAGAAAAATGAAAAAGAGGTCATGAAACTTACGACGGAAGCAGGCTCGGATCCGGTGGTTTATTTAAACGGAACGGTGATGGATACGTTTAACGGAAGAGAATGGAGCTCGGTTTATTCGGATGAAAATTACGATCATCTGATGGATACACTTGAACTGTTATGTGCGGTAAAACAGGCCGGAGAGGGACACGAAGCGGATTATATCCGGAGAAACAAGATGTCCTTATGGTACGGGGATTTCTATACGAAGTACTGTTTTGCGCCGGGAAAACTGATTCCGGGAGACCAGCGAATCAGCATGACTACCTATACCGAGCAGGGAGGGGATTTTATATCCGAAAACCTTCTCGGATACGGAAGCGGATATACAGTGTTTGCCTACCGGATGAACCGCGGCCATGAACTGTTCGTTACCGTTTTGGAAGATGAGACAAATCAAACGCCTTCAAAGGAAACCTGGGAGGCGGTCGCTGTTAAATATATGCCGGGAATGCCGCTTCCGTATGAGGATTACCTTACCTACCGGGACAAGATTTACCGGATTTATTTGCCGGAAACAAAACTGTCCGACGACACCGAACGGTATCTGGATGAAATACTTGCGGATTCGGAGTCGGATTACGAAAGTCTGTGCCGGATACAGAATATGCTTGCATCCATGCAGTATACGTATATA
>OMRN01000374.1 GCA_900313265.1 uncultured Lachnospiraceae bacterium
CATCAGTACAAGGAGATTTATGCATCTGCCGATGCATTCCGCGAGGATTTATACAAAATTTCGAATTTCTTAGAGGAACGTACCGGGATCAAACCGAAGTTTTACCGCTTCCCCGGCGGAAGTTCCAATACGCTTACTCCGATTCCGATTCAGGAGTTTATTCATGTTCTTTCCGATGAAGGTATTGTTTATCAGGACTGGAATGTAAGCTCCGAAGATGCTTCCTATCAGATGAAGGAAACCGGCGTAATTGCAAAGAATGTAATAAACGGTGTCGGAGACAACCGGATTTCGATTGTATTGATGCATGATTCCGTTGCGAAGAGAACAACGGTGGAAGCACTTCCGATTATTATCGAAACGCTTCAGCAGAAAGGCAACGTTGTATTCCTTCCGATTACCGAAGGCACAAAGCAGGTTTATCAGATCGGAGCCGGCGCTACGGATGATAAAAAAGAAGATGCGGAAGTGAAGGAGCCGGAGAAGGAAACCGAAACAAATGATGCCTCTGAAACCGTAAGTGATGAGGAAGAAAGCGTTTCGGAAGAAAGCATTTCGGACGAAGAAAAAACTTCCGGTGATGACAGTTCTTCCACGGAGGAAAATAACGCCGGAGAAGAAAATGAATCCGAAGACTGACGGATTACATAGTTAACGGATGAAACGAATGGATGATAACCGTACATGTACGAACGGATATCGAACAGGAAACATGATGAAATTATAAAGGGGATAACTGTAATATGGGATTTTTTAATGATTTAAAAGCGGATATCGCTCAGGCGGTTGACGAATTAACGGATACGGAGGGGGAAAACGTGAAAAAAGAATCTCGTAAATCGTTTGGAAAAAAAGCCAAAAAACCGACACCCGTAAAGATTTCTTCGGGAAATGATTCCGAAGAAGATTTATTTAAAGGTGTGGAAGGGGAAGAGGAAAGAACCGAAGCCGAGAATGAAATCTGGAACCAGATCCGGTCGGATTTAGCGGAAGGTGAAGCGGCCGGAAATACCGATGACGCCGCGGAAGAAGATGACGGCGTCGAAGAACTTGAAGAAATTGAAGAAAACTATGAGTCGCATGAAAGCAAGTTCCATTTTGGGGAGGTGCCTGTGAGCAGTACAAATCATAAAACCGATTTCTTACACAAAAATACGAAACCTGTAAATTATACACTTCCGGAAGGCGAACTGTCCGATGAAGTCGGCGTTATTACGGCCGGAATGACCGTAATCGGAAATATCTATACACCCGGTCATCTTGAGGTATACGGAAACGTGGAAGGTGATGTGGAAGTGCGCGGTTCCTTACGTCTTCTCGGAACGGTTTCCGGTAATATCAAAGCCGGTGAAGTAATTGTCGAAACCGGAAAAATCAAGGGCGATGTAGAGTGCACCGGAGGATTTTCCATTGCAAACGGTGCCGTTATCATCGGTTCCGTAAGAGGTGGCACGGGCGCCATGATCGGCGGTGCCGTTAAGGGTGATATTGATATTCACGGACCGGTTACACTGGATTCTACAGCCATTGTAAAAGGAAATATCAAGTCTGCGAGCGTACAAATGACCACGGGAGCCATGGTGGACGGTATGTGTTCCCAGTGCTATTCGGATGTGGATTTAAGCTCGTTCTTTGAGAATATGTAATTGATAGGCGCATCAGCCGAATGCGTCCGGTTTCTTAAAAAAGATTAAGGGAGAAGAAATCTTCATGAAAAGAATTATTATAAAATTAAGCGGTGAAGCGCTTGCCGGCGATAAGAAATTCGGATTTGACGAGGAAACCGTTAAAGGAATTGCCGTACAGATTAAGGAATTAATCGACAGCGGTTTTGAAATCGGTGTTGTGACCGGCGGAGGAAACTTCTGGAGAGGCAGAAGTTCGAAGAATATGGACCGCGTCAAAGCCGATCAGATCGGTATGTTAGCTACGGTTATGAACTGTATTTACGTATCGGAAATATTCCGTTCAGTTGGATTAAAAACCGAGATTTTAACACCTTTTATGGTCGGCAGTTTTACAAAACTGTTCAGTAAAGATCTGGCAGTCGAGAGTCTTCAGGAAGGAAAAGTCGTATTCTTTGCGGGAGGAACCGGACATCCGTATTTCAGTACCGATACCGGTGTTCTTCTTCGTGCCATTGAAGTGGATGCCGACGTGATTCTTCTTGCCAAATCCATTGACGGCGTTTATTCCGCCGATCCGGCGAAAGATCCCAATGCCGTAAAATACGATGAAGTCAATATTCAGGAAGTTATTGACAAGAATCTTCAGGTTGTGGATATTACCGCATCCATTCTGGCCAGAGACAACGAGATGGAGATGTATGTATTTTCCTTAAATGAGGAAAACAGCATCGTAAATACCGTAAAAGGCCAGTTTAAAGGGACTAAGGTTCTTGTCTGATAAACGGTTTTAAATTTTTAAAAAATAAGGTATAATAATACTTTAAAGTCAGGGTATAAAAAATAACCGGGGGGAGGAATACCATGAACGAACATGTAAAACCTTATGATGAAAAAATGAAAAAGACCTGCGATCATCTTGCTGCGGATTATTTAACCATCCGTGCGGGAAGAGCCAATCCGCATATTCTCGATAAGCTTACGGTTGATTATTACGGAAGCCCGACACCGCTTCAGCAGGTTGGAAATATTTCGGTTCCCGAGGCGAGAATGATTCAGATTGCGCCCTGGGAAAAGAGCATGATTAAGCCGATTGAGAAAGCGATTCTTGCTTCCGATATCGGAATTACACCGAGTAACGACGGATCCGTGATCCGCCTTGTATTTCCGGAACTTACCGAGGAACGTCGTAAAGAACTTGTGAAAGATATCAAGAAAAAAGGCGAGGACGCGAAAGTTGCCGTTCGTAATATCCGTCGTGACGGAAACGAAGCATTTAAGAAATTATCCAAGAATGCGGATATTTCCGAAGATGAAATCAAGGATATGGAAGACGAACTTCAGAAAGCAACCGATAAATATATTAAAGAAATCGGTGACATGGTAGAAGAGAAATCGAAGGAAATCATGACGGTTTAATGTACGGTCATGAGGAGGAGCAATATGCAGGCACCGAATCATGTGGCTATTATCATGGACGGAAACGGCAGATGGGCCAAATCCAAAGGATTTCCCCGGACCGTCGGTCATGCCAAAGGAGCACAGAATCTCGAAGATATGCTTTATATTGCCGATGAACTCGGCATCAAATATCTGACTGTTTATGCATTTTCCACGGAAAACTGGAAAAGAAGCGAAGATGAAGTAATGGCTTTGATGAATCTGTTTCGTCAGTATCTGCGAAACGGATTTAAAAAAGCAGCAAGGAATAATGTACGTATTCGCGTGATCGGATATCGTCCCGGACTTCCGCAGGATTTACAGGAACTGGCGGATGAAATTGAAGAATTTTCTAAGGATAATACCGGTCTTCAGTTTACCATTGCTTTAAATTACGGTTCCAGGGACGAACTGATTCGTATGATGCAGTCTGCTGCAAGGGAAGTTGCGGCCGGGAATTTAAAACCGGAAGAGATTGATGAGGAGTATGTTTCAAGTCATCTCGATACAAAAGATCTCCCGGATCCGGATCTTTTAATCCGCACAAGCGGAGAGCAGCGAGTTTCGAATTATCTGCTGTGGCAGCTTGCGTATACGGAGTTTTATTATACGGATGTACACTGGCCCGTTTTTGGCAAAGCGGAGCTTCAAAAGGCAATCGAATGGTACAATACCAGAGATCGCCGCTATGGAAACGCAAAATAATATGATTTTTGAGGTTTAGTAATGGTTTGGAAACGGGTGATTTCCGGTGTCGTCATTCTCATAATCACCATTGTTCTGGGAATCCTCGGCGGCCCGGTGCTTTGTACGGCACTTGGTATTATTTCCTGCGTCGGATATGTGGAATTTACCAATGCCACCAAAGTTCGTGAAGAAGGACATCGTTTTAATATCTTACAGGGTATCGGACTGGCAACAATTGTTTTTTATTACGGAGCCATTCTTCTTCAGGACGATATGTATTGTCCGGAAGCCGTAAAAGAGTGGTTTACACGTACGGTCGGAACCTTTAATCTTTTTACCGTGTTAATCTTACTGATTTTTGTCGTAGGATTTATCGGTATCCTCTATGCGTATATTTTTACCTATCCCAAATTTAAATTTACACAGATTTCGCATGCGGTTTTCGGGATGTTATATACCGGACTGACGCTTTCGTTTATTTATTATATTCGTGAGCTGCCCGGCGGTATTTTTCTCGTATGGATGCCTTTTATTTCCGCATGGTTTTCCGATACGGGAGCCTATGTGGTCGGCGTGACGCTTGGGAAACACAAGATGACTCCGAGGCTCTCCCCGAAGAAAACATACGAGGGAGCGGCAGGAGGAATTATTACCGGAACGCTCGGAAGCATTATTCTCGGTATCATTTTTGCCGTTGTGCATAAGACCAGTCCGCTTGCAGTGCTTACGTTTGCCGGAATGGGATTTATCGGCTCGATTGCATCCATGTGCGGAGATTTGGCGGCATCGGCGATTAAGAGAAATAACGATGTGAAAGATTTCGGAAAAATCATTCCGGGACACGGCGGAATTATCGACCGTTTTGATTCGGTCATTTTCACTTCACCGATGGTCTACTTTATGATGACGCTGCTGTTACAGCTTACGGATTTACAGCAATAAAATCAAAAATATTTCAGATAAAGAACATAAATATTTCTGATAAAAAACAGGTATTAAGTATAAAATACATGAATATGGAAAACAGTAAGAAGAGAATAATCATTCTGGGTTCTACCGGTTCAATCGGCACCCAGACCCTGGAAATTGCGGATGCCAATCCGGAACTTGAAATTGTGGCACTTGCCGCCGGGCGGAATGCGGATTTAATGGAAAAACAGATTCGCAAATATGCTCCGAAATTTGCGGTAATGTATGACGAAAATGCCGCAAAGTCTCTTAAGGAGAAATGTGCGGATCTGCCCGTAAAGATTCTTTCCGGAATGGACGGACTTCTCGAAATTTCCGCTTATGACGAATATGATATTCTGGTAACGGCTATTGTAGGCATGATCGGAATCCGACCGACCATTGCCGCTCTTGAAAAAGGAAAAACCATTGCTTTGGCCAACAAGGAAACACTTGTTACGGCCGGACACATTATCATCCCGCTTTCAAAGCGGATGAATGCACCGATTCTTCCGGTTGATTCGGAACACAGCGCTATTTTTCAGTCCCTGCAGGGGATGCCGAAAGACAGACTCGAGAAAATTCTTCTGACGGCTTCCGGCGGACCGTTCCGCGGCAAGAAAAAATCGGAACTTTCGGAGATTACGGTGGAAGATGCGCTGAAACATCCGAACTGGTCGATGGGCAGAAAAATCACCATCGATTCCGCAACGCTTGTCAATAAAGGTCTGGAAATGATTGAAGCAAAATGGCTTTTCGGAGTTGATATGGATCAGATTGAAGTTCTGATTCATCCGCAAAGCATTCTTCATTCCGCTGTTTCCTATGTGGACGGAGGAATCATCGGCCAGATGGGAATACCGGATATGAAACTGCCGATTCAGTATGCGCTGTTTTATCCGGACCGCAAACCGATGGATACGCCCAGGGTCGATTTTTTTAAGCTTTCCGATATGACTTTTGAGAAGCCCGACGAAGAGACCTTCCGCGGACTTCCGTTTGCAAAAGAGGCTGCCAAAGCGGGCGGTACGATGCCGACCGTTTTCAATGCGGCGAATGAAAAAGCGGTTGCTTTATTCCTGGATAAAAAGATTCGTTTTCTTGATATTTATGATATTATCGCTTCGTCCATGGCTCATCATCA
>OMRN01000198.1 GCA_900313265.1 uncultured Lachnospiraceae bacterium
AGTTGTGGTATTCTTGATTATTGGAAATGCGCCCGCAAGGGCGGGGAGGAATTGATTCGTGCTTGGCAACATGCTTTTATACATAGATCCCGGAACGGGCGGAATGCTGTTTACCATCCTGATTGGACTGATGGGCGGCGTTATCTATTTCTTCAGTACCCTTTTCGTGAAACTGAAGTATTCCGTCGGCGGGAGAAATAAGGGAAAGCAGGATACGAAGAAAATTCCGCTTGTGTTCTTCTCTGATCACAAGCGTTATTGGAATATCTATGAACCGATTCTGGACGAACTGGAAAAACGCGGAGTGGAAGCGACTTTTCTCACCATGTCCGAAGACGACCCCTTCTTTACAAAAGAATATAAGCATATTACCGGTGAATTCATCGGAACCGGAAACAAGGCTTTTTCGAGGCTCGGTCTTTTAAATGCGGGTATCGTATTCTCATCAACTCCGGGACTTGATGTTCTGCAATGGAAGCGTTCCAGAAAGGTGGATTATTACATTCATATTCCGCATGCATCGAGTGATATTACCCTTTATCGTATGTTCGGGATTGATTATTTTGATGCCATTTTACTTTCCGGGGATTATCAGATTGAGCAGATTCGTGAACTGGAAAGGCTTCGAAATCTGCCGGCGAAAGAACTGGAACTGGTCGGGATTCCCTATATGGATACGATGAAAGAAAGGCTGGACAGTGCGGAGAATTCCGGCAAATTAAGCATGGACGAAACCGGTTCGACTGAATTTATTTCCGGTGCTGACAGACCGGTAGCGACTGCCGGGGAGGCTGACACCAAAAAGCGCCGAACGATTCTGGTTGCTCCGTCCTGGGGCGAGAGCGGTCTTTTGAAAAAATACGGTGAGAAGCTGATTGACGAGCTTTTAAAAACCGGCTACCGGATTATAATAAGGCCTCATCCGCAGTCATTCACGGCGGAAAAAGATCTGATGGACCGCCTGATGAAACAATATGAGAATACGGATCTCGAGTGGAACCGTGATAATGACAATTTCGAAGTCCTTCGAAACGCTGATTTGATGATCAGTGATTTCTCGGGTGTAATTTTTGATTTCTCACTCGTGTTTGACAAGCCGTTTTTATATGCGGAGTCGCATATGGACAAAAGCCCGTATGACTGCGCGTGGATTGAAAAGGAATTGTGGGTATACGATGTCCTTCCGCGAATCGGAACAAAACTTCGTGAGGAAGATTTCGGCGATATAAAGCGTGTGATTGATGAATGCATTGATAATCCCAAGGGAAAAGAAAACCGTGATCAGGCGCGGCGCGAAACCTGGGCGTATATCGGTCACGGCAGGGAGCATGTTGTGGATTATATTCTAAGAAAGCAGCGGGAACTTACAAATGCGTCCGGTAACACAACCGGCGATTTGCCCGGTACGGTTCTTCCGGAGGGCGCATCATGACTTTCTGGGAGTTTCTGTTTTTGCTTACAATTAAACCGCTGGAATTGATTTTTGAAATCATTTATTCCATCGCGAACCGCTATACGGCAAATGTGGCGGTTTCGATTGTCGTACTCAGCATCGTGGTAAATCTGCTGGTTCTTCCGCTTTATGCAAGGGCCGATAAGATTCAGGCCGAGGCGAGCGAAAAGCAGAAGAGCATGGAGAAATGGGTGAAGCACATCCGCAAAACCTTCCACGGTGAAGAGAGGCTGATGATGCTTCAAACCTACTACCGGCAGAATAACTACAATCCGATGTCGGTAATTTTGGAATCCGTGCCGCTTTTGCTGCAGGTGCCGTTCTTTATTGCGGCATATAATTTCCTTTCCAATCTCGAAATGCTTCAGGGAATGCCGCTCGGCCCCATCCGCGACTTAAGCATGCCGGACGCGCTCTTTATGATCGGGAACTTCCCGGTCAACGTGCTCCCGATTCTGATGACGCTTATCAATATCGTTTCGGGCATTATATATACAAAGAAACAGCCGTTAAAACTGAAACTGCAGATTATCGGAATGGCTCTTGTGTTCCTGGTGCTTCTATATAATTCTCCCGCCGGTCTGGTCTTTTACTGGACCTGCAACAACATCTTCTCGTTAGTCAAAAATATTGTCACAGTGATTATAAGGAAGGTGAAGGAGAAGAGGGCAATATCCGGTGCATCAGCGGCAATGAGTAAAAAAATGAGCCGAGATAACGGGGCAGAGGTGGCTGATGAGAATGTACATGCGGCTGTGAACAATGTCGAAGCCCCGGGTACAGTCAAAGCGGGTAATCCGGCAAACGTATCCGGTAATAAAACGAAGAAGGGTCCTTCCGACGAAAAATGGGTTTTCTTTGCGGGTGCGATTTTTATGATTGTGCTGCTCGGAGCCTATATTCCGACGAATATCATCAAGGCTTCGACACAGGAGTTCGTGGAAATATCCAATCCCCAAAGCCCGCTTCACTACCTTCTTTATTCGGTAGCGTATGCAGCCGGAACGTTTGGAATCTGGCTTAGCATTTTTTACTTCCTGGCACGGGAGAGAGGAAGAAGATATTTTGAACGGGGAATCTGGATGGTTTGCGGCATCGCCGTGACAAACTATCTGGTTGCAGG
>OMRN01000083.1 GCA_900313265.1 uncultured Lachnospiraceae bacterium
GAAAAAGAAATATCCAAAGAAGATTTTCTTTTTATCCAGTTCGGACACAACGATGAAAAAGAAGCGGATCCGGAACGTTTTACCGAACCGCAGGGGGAGTTTAAGGATAATCTGCGTATCTATATTTCCGTGGCAAGAAAGGCCGGCGCATGGCCTGTTTTAATCACTCCGCTTACGAGAAGAACCTATATCGGCGAACACAAACTGGACGAAGGAAAGCATGCCCCCTATGTGGCGGCGATGAAGGAAATTGCTGCCGCGGAAAACGTTCCCCTGGTTGATTTATACGAAATGTCCAGAGCCGGAGTGGAAAAAGCCGGAGATAAAATCACGTATAACTGGTACATGCATGTTCCGGCAGGAGTATATCCGTATAAGCCGGACGGGCTGGATACCGACAATACGCATCTGCAATATGCCGGGGCAGTGATTTTTGCCGGAATGATTGCAAAAGGGCTGAAGGAGCTCGGCGGAAGATATGCCGGTCTTATAAGAAGCGACTGGGACGGGGTGGACAGACTGTATATTTCCGGAGAATTAACGGAATAAGTTTTACCCAAATGAAACAGAAGATAAGCGAAAAAACGACAAATGAAATTTTAAACGGAAATCTGGTAACGGCGATTCTGTCTTTATCGATTCCGGTTATGATTAACAGTTTTATTCAGACCATGTATAATCTGACGGATACATACTGGCTGGGAAGACTCGGAACAAACGAACTGGCAGCGATTAATCTTGTCACACCGGTTCAGAATATTGTGATTAATTTCGGAAGCGGTCTTACGGTGGCCGGTTCCGTTTTGATTGCCCGATATATCGGAGCACGTAAAACGGAAGAAGCAAAGTCGATGGCAAATCAGATTTTTGTCTGCTCGATGATTTTTTCCCTGACATGTTCGCTGGCTGTTTTTTTTCTGGCCGGACTGATTGTGAGATGGCTCGGCGCGGAGGATGCTGTTTTTGAAGGCGCGAAAACATATTTGCAGCTGGTGATTCTGGATATGCCGTTTCTGTATGCGATTAATATGTTTCAGTCCGTCCATCAGGCGCAGGGTGATACGGTTAGACCGATGCTTTTGAATCTCCTCGGAATTGTTATCAATATGGTTTTTGATCCGCTGCTGATGGTTGTATTTCCTTTCGGAGCGGCGGGTGCCGCGCTTGCTACGGTTTTTGCCAAAATGATTCCGGCCGTTTTTGCATTTATAGCACTGAATAAACGCAGCTCGTCCGTTTATCTGGACTTAAAGAAACTGAAATTTGAGAAGGAAAAAATCAGGGATATCATAGTTGTCGGATTTCCGTCCGCCATCGGCGGAAGCGTAACACAGTTTGCGTTTCTGCTGATGTCAAAAACCGTTCTGGAATACGGAAATGAAGCAATGGCCGCTTACGGGGTGGGCAATAAGATAAACGGATTGATTTCTCTTCCTTCGAACGGTGTCGGATCCGCGGTTTCGATTATCGTCAGCCAGAATATGGGGGCAAAACAGCCGAAACGGGCGCAGAAAGCCTACTTTATTTCGATGATCGGAATTACACTCTTTTTGCTGATCGGGGGATTTATTCTGTCAAGGGATATGATATCAACGCCGATTGTCCGGATTTTTACCAAGGATACCGCCGTGATTCCGATGGCGTCACAGTACTTATCCATTCTGGCGTTATGGTGTTTTGCGAACGGTGTATACAATTCGACTTCCGGTTTTTTCCGCGGCTGCGGTCATACGGAAGTTACCATGGCGGTTGATATTGCCAGACTCTGGCTGTTTCGCTTTGCCACCCTGTTTTTCTGCCGGTATGTTCTTCATATGGGAGTCGAAAGTATCTGGTACAGCGTTGTGATTTCAAACGGACTGGCTCCTCTTACGCTGATGATTGTATATCTGACCGGTTATTGGAAAGTCAGACGAATATAAAATTAAAAGTGTCCGCCCGATTGTCGCGTTGACCGTCAAATGTGTGCTCTTGCAGACAAGGTGCACACCGGACAACCGGTATTGCACATAAAAAGAACCGCAGATGTCGTAAGCGATTACCTGCGGTTCTTTTTTTGCTCGAAGTTTTTTAGTTTATAAACTTTCAGCAATTATAAGGGGAATTTGAAATAGTGGATGGCATTGTTATAGGAGATTCCTTTTACGATTTCCTCCAGAGTTTCATAGTCCTCCGGGAATTCTCCGTTCTCCACGAAATCTCCCAGGAGATTGCAGAGTATTCTTCGGAAGTATTCGTGTCTGGTATAGGATAAAAAGCTTCTTGAATCGGTCAGCATTCCTACAAAACCGGAAAGATTGCCTAAATTTGCCAGGGATAACATCTGATTCTGCATACCGATTTTATGATCGTTAAACCACCATGCGCTGCCCTGCTGGATTTTTCCGACAGCATCGGAATTCTGGAAACAGCCGAGGATGGTTCCGATTGCTTCGTTATCATTCGGATTCAGGCTGTAAAGAATGGTTTTCGGCAATGCATTATCTTTATTCAATGCATTAAGGAAATCCGCCATCTGGGAAGAAGGGGCATAATTATTAATGCAGTCATATCCGGTATCGGGGCCTAAAGACGCAAACATTAAATCGTTGTTGTCTCTCTTGCATCCGTAGTGAAGCTGCATTACCCAGCCACGACGGGCATATTCTTTTCCGACATAAAGCATGAAGGCGGTTTTGAATTTCAGTTCTTCTTCTTTTGTAACATTTTTACCTTCCAGACGGTTTGCAAAAAGAGTCCGGATTTCTTCTTCCTCAGCGGGAACATACATAACATATTCCAGAGCATGGTCCGAAACCAGGCAGCCGTTTTCGGCAAAGAAATCCATTCGTAAGCGGAGGGCTTTACACAAATCCGCAAAAGAACGGATTTCGATTCCGGATGCTTCGGACAGCTTTCCAAGGTAGGAAAGATAATCGGGTTTTTCGATATTCATGGCTTTGTCCGGACGCCAGGCGGGAAGAACTTTTACGTCAAAAGAGGAGTCTTCCCGAATGATTTTGTGCCATTCAAGAGAATCGACGGGATCGTCCGTGGTGCAAATCAAAGTGACATTGGATTTTTTAATCAGATTGCGTACACTCATGGACGGATCTTTCAGCTTTGCATTGCAAAGATCCCAGACCTCTTTTGCTGTTTTTTTGCTTAACGTTCCTTCATATCCGAAGTATCTTTGAAGCTCGAGATGGCTCCAGTGATACAAAGGATTCCCGATGGCATGCGAGAGGCATTCGGCCCACTTTTCGAATTTTTCAAAGTCGGATGCTCCTCCGGTAATGTATTTTTCTTCTACACCGCAGGAACGCATGAAACGCCATTTGTAGTGATCGCCGCCGAGCCAGAGCTGCGTAATGTTTTCAAATACGCGGTCCTCGGCAATTTCTTTGGGATTAATGTGACAATGGTAATCCAGCACGGGAGTATTCTCGGCATATTCATGGAATAGCTTCTGTGCCGTAGGGGTGGATAACAGGAAATCCCTGTCCATAAATTTCTTCATGATATATATCCTTTCTGCCTTTATTTATACGCAGCGGCAGACATTTACGTGGTGGATCTTTCAATCAGTTCTCCGGAAAAAATGGTTTTCCGGGGAGTGTCTATTCCGTTTAATACCTGAATGCAGGATTTAACCAGCTGGTTGCACTGGTCTTCGAGATGGTTGTCCACACTGGTAAGTTCCGGTTCACAGGTAACGGTAAGAATGGAATTGTTGTAGCCGATAACGGCCAGGTCTTTCGGAATGTTTCTTTTTGCCGATTTGGCATATTTTAACACGCCGCTTGCAAGAGAATCATCGGCGCATAAAACGGCATCAAATTCAATATGATTATCTTTAAGAGAAAGCAGAAAGTCCCGGACTCCGTCGATATCGTCCCTCTGCCCGTCAAAAAACTGCTCGAGATTCTTATCCAGATCCGGTTCTTTCATCAGGATTCCCGAACGGAAACCGGAAAGCTTGCGGATGCCGGAGTAAGAATGAGAGTTATATAAATAAAGTATTTTTTTTCGATTGTGATTAAGAAGCCAAAGCGTGGCATCCATCGTGGACTTAAAATCGTCGCAGAGAGTACAGTAAACATTCGGATAATCAAAATCCGCATTTAAAAGCATAACGGGAACGACATCTGCAGCTTCCCGAATGTAGTTGTTGTCGGCATCATTGCTTTCTATAAAAGAAGAACCGACCAAAATAACACAGTCCACGCGCTGTTTCAGAATCATGTTTAGGGAGGATTTCCTTGTTTCCAGACTATAGCCCGTGCAGGCGAGAATGGCGTTGTACCCTCCGGCACGAAGAGCCTGTTCGATATAGTA
>OMRN01000237.1 GCA_900313265.1 uncultured Lachnospiraceae bacterium
ATTGCCGGAGCCGGCGATAATGCGGCTGCTGCGATAGGTACCGGAGTTGTGGGAGAAGGAGGATGCAATATTTCGCTCGGAACATCCGGAACGGTATTTATTACATCGAAGAATTTTTCCGTGGATAAAAATAACGCACTCCATTCCTTTGTTCATGCGGACGGGAATTATCACCTGATGGGATGCATGCTGTCCGCAGCTTCCTGCAACAAATGGTGGCAGGTAGATATTTTAAGAACCGAGGATTTTGCGGCGGAACAGAAAGGGATTGATAAGTTAGGTGAAAATCATGTATTTTTCCTTCCGTATCTGATGGGGGAACGTTCTCCTCATAACAATCCGAATGCCAGGGGAACTTTTATCGGCATTACGATGGACAGTACCAGGGAAGATATGACACAGGCGGTTTTGGAGGGCGTTGCGTTCGGACTTCGAGACAGCGTGGAAGTGGCAAGGTCTTTGGGAATCCGGCTTGATAAAACGAGAATCTGCGGCGGCGGGGCTTCGAGCCCGCTCTGGAGAAAAATGATTGCAAACATCATGAACATGGAAGTGGAGCGGATTACTTCCAAAGAAGGCCCGGGACTCGGTGCCGCAATGCTTGCGGCCGTCGGATGCGGCGAATATTCATCCGTGAAGGAAGCCGTGGAGAAAATCGTACAAATCCGGGATACGGAGGTCCCCGATCCGGTGCTTGTTGCCCGTTATGAAGAAAAATATCATCAGTTTAAAACAATATATCCGGCCTGCAAACCAATATATGATATAATCAGTTAAGAACATCCCCAAAAAGAGTCTTCCTCCGCGAAGGGATTTTTGAGGAAAAAAGAAAAACAGGAGAATCAGTATGAACGAATTGGAACTTAAAAAAAAGGCCAATGACGTGAGAATTGGCATCGTTACCGCAGTGCATGCAGCAAAAGCCGGACATCCCGGCGGATCGCTTTCCATTGCCGACGTTATGACGTATCTCTATTTTGAAGAGATGAATATCGATCCGGCCGATCCGAAGATGGAAGACAGAGACCGCTTTGTATTGTCAAAGGGACATGTTGCACCGGCTCTTTATTCGACACTCGCAAACAGGGGATTTTTCCCGGTTGAGGAACTGACGACTTTAAGAAAACTCGGCTCCAGACTTCAGGGACATCCCTGCATGCAGGAAACACCGGGTGTGGATATGTCTTCGGGTTCTTTGGGACAGGGACTGTCTGCAGCAGTCGGTATGGCACTTGCGGCGAAAATTCAGAAGAAAGATTTCCGGGTATATTCCGTTCTCGGTGACGGCGAAATTGAGGAAGGGCAGATTTGGGAAGCATCCATGTTCGCCGGTCACAGAAAACTGGATAACCTCTGCATAGTGATTGATAACAACGGAATGCAGATTGACGGAAGAATCGAAGAGGTATGTTCGCCCTATCCGATTGCGGATAAATTCAAAGCCTTTAATTTCAATGTAATCGAGATCGACGGTCATGATTTCAATCAGATTGCAGATGCATTTAAAAAGGCACGGGAAACGAAGGGTATGCCGACGGCGATTATTGCAAAAACCACGAAGGGAAAAGGCGTATCATTCATGGAGAATCAGGTTTCCTGGCACGGAAAGGCACCGAATGACGAAGAATATGCCGTTGCGATGGCAGATTTGGAAAGGATAGGTAAAGAATTATGTCAGATGCAGTAAGGATGGCTACAAGGGACAGTTACGGGAAGGCTTTGGTCGAACTCGGAAAAATAAACGATAAGGTGTATGTACTCGATGCCGATTTGGCGGGTGCCACCAAGACAGGTGTATTTAAAAAGGAATTTCCCGACAGACATATTGACTGCGGAATTGCCGAAGCAAATATGATGGGAATCGCAGCGGGACTTTCCACTACCGGACTTATTCCGTTTTGCTCCTCTTTTGCAATGTTTGCAACGGGACGTGCATACGAACAGGTAAGAAATTCCATCGGATATCCGCATTTGAACGTAAAAATCGGCGGAACACACGCAGGAATAACCGTGGGTGAGGACGGAGCGTCCCATCAGTGTAACGAAGACATTGCCCTGATGAGGGGAATTCCGGGAATGGTGGTGATCTGCCCTTCGGATGGAGTTGAAGCACGCGCGGCGGTTTTGGCGGCAGCGGAATATGTCGGCCCCGTATATCTTCGATTCGGAAGAAGTCCGATTCCTTTATTTAACGAGCGCCCCGATTATAAATTTGAAATCGGAAAAGGAATTGTTTTAAAAGAAGGAAAAGATGTCACGGTTGTTGCAACCGGTGTTTGTGTTTACGAAGCATTACAGGCGGCGGAAGAACTTGCAAAAGAAGGAATTGATGCGGAAGTAATCAACATTCATACCATTAAACCGCTTGACAGAGATCTGATTCTTGCATCGGCAAAGAAGACCGGCAAAGTGGTCACCGTGGAAGAGCATTCCGTAATAGGCGGACTGGGCAGTGCGGTTGCGGATGTCCTTGCCGAGACCGGCGCCGGTATTTTAAAGAAAATCGGAATCCAGGATGTATTCGGAGAATCCGGTACGGCATTGCAGCTTCTTCACAAATACAAACTGGATGCCGAGGGTATTACCGAAGGGGTTAGAGATTTTGTGAAGTAAAAAGGGAAAAGACAAAAAAGAAAAAACAAAAAAGAAAAAACAAAAAGAGAATAAACAAAGAGCAAAAAAGTCAGCAAAAAAAATCAGCAGTAAAAAGAGTGGGAGGCTAAAAAATTATGAACAACATTCCGAAGATTAAACTGGGTATCGTAGCTGTAAGCCGTGACTGTTTTCCCGAATCTCTTTCGGTAAACAGAAGAAAAGCTTTGGTGGATGCATACAAAGCAAACTATGATGCAGAGGATATTTATGAATGTCCCGTCTGTATCGTGGAAAGCGAAATCCACATGGTTCAGGCACTGGAGGATATTAAAAAAGCAGGATGCAATGCACTTTGCGTATATCTCGGAAACTTCGGTCCCGAGATTTCCGAAACACTTTTGGCAAAACATTTTGACGGTCCGAAGATGTTCTGCGCGGCAGCGGAAGAGAGCCAGGCAGATCTGATGGACGGCAGAGGAGATGCTTACTGCGGTATGCTCAATGCCAGCTATAACTTAAAGCTTCGCAATGTAGGTGCCTATATTCCCGAGTATCCCGTAGGGGATGCACAGGACTGTGCAAAAATGATTCATGATTTTCTTCCCATTGCAAGAGCGGTTGTTGGTCTTTCCAAACTGAAAATTATTTCCTTCGGTCCCAGACCGCTTAATTTCCTTGCCTGCAACGCACCCATTAAGCCTCTTTACAATATCGGTGTGGAAATTGAAGAAAATTCCGAACTGGATCTTTTTGAAAGCTTCAACAAGCACGCAGGCGATGCACGTATTCCCGAAGTGGTTGCGGATATGGAAGCAGAGCTCGGTGCCGGAAACAAAAAGCCCGAAGTACTTGCAAAG
>OMRN01000144.1 GCA_900313265.1 uncultured Lachnospiraceae bacterium
GGTGTGTGGTATGAGAAAGCGGGAATTACAATAGCGGGTGACGGGGAATTTGCCGGAGCTATTTATACCAATGCACACAACGAGTGGATTACCGCATTGGTCAATACCGGTATAATCGGCGTTTTATCGTATCTGGCGATTTTTGTCATGGCTGTCTGGAAGTACGGAAAAAACATAAAAAAAGAGCCGATGGTGCTGCTCGGATTATTGACTGCATTGGTCTATTTAGTGAATCAGTTCGTTAGTTTCCAGCAAATCTGTATGACTCCGTTATTTTTCATCATTCTGGGAATATGCGCAAGGATGTGCGATAAAGATTGAGTAAAAAAAACCGGGTTAAGCAAAAATGAGACAGTGAAAGACAGATTGAAAGAAAAACATATTCGGAACTTTCCCAGTATTCCGAATGTTTTGTGAGCCTAATGGAAAAAAGAAGATGAATAATATTTCGTATTTTACCGGAAATACGAAAAAGACTTGCTTAACCCGGTAGCATTTTATTACAGATTCGGCAGTTCGTTTTTTAAACCGGCCATATATATCTTAAGAAGCGTTTTTTCCTTTTTGTTCAGTTCGCGGAAGTCGAAAACCAGCTTTTTTTCTTCGTTTGTGTAAGCTAACTCGGAATAATCGGGAACTTCATCGCCTAAGAAAACCTGCATGTCGATATCCAGACCATTACAGATTTTCTTTAACGTAGGAATCGTCGGCTCATTGTTTCTGACATACAGATTCCGAAGCGTGCTATAGGGCATATCCGCTTCTTTGGATAAACGATATAAGGACCATTTCCGTTCCTTCAAAATACCGTTTAAGATTTTCAGTTTTTCGTTACAGTTATGACTGTCCGTTATGCCCATCCAGTATGTTTCCCACTTGTCCAATCAGATGTTCCGAAATATATCATTATGTCAGTAGTGCAATTTTTCATAAGAATGAATGAAAAATCAGGAAGTTATGTATACTACTATTGTATTATGAATTCGGATAAAGTCATACAGAACATAGGGGATATTTTTGGTAATTTTTCATAACCAATATGAGTGACAGTCGGATTGGATGATTCATTTCAAGCGTTTCGTTGAAAAAAAGGCACTTATACGATATAATAAAATGTTGTTGCGATGTGCTTTTATGTACGGTTAAGGGAAAAATGAAACTCTTCGGACGGAGTTTATGAATATCAATATAGACGGATACAATATTAATTACTGTGTTACGGGTGAAGGAGAGGAAACTGCAGTTATTTTGCAGGGCTGGGGAACGAACCTTCATGTCTATGACAGTGTGGCCTCGGCGATAAACGGTAAAATGCGTGTCATTCAGTTTGATCTTCCCGGCTTCGGCGAAAGCGACGAGCCGAGGGAGGCATGGAATGTGGATGCTTTTACCGATTTTTTCTGTAAATTCATGGAGGCGCTTGGGATAAAAAAAGCAGCATTAATCGGGCATTCCTACGGCGGCAGAATGATTATCAAGCTGGCATCAAGAGAGAGTATTCCTTTTGAAATCACGAATATTGTGCTTATCGACAGTGCCGGTGTACTGCCTGTCAGGACCTTCCGCCAGAAGGTGAAAATCCGCCGGTATAAAACCTTAAAGAAAATTTTCGATATCAAAGTTGTTTATGCGCTTTTTCCCGAACTCGTGGATGACTGGAGAAGCCGCCAGGGTTCGGAAGATTATAAAAATGCAAGTCCCGTAATGCGAAGCTGCCTGGTTATGGCGGTAAACGAGGATTTAACGGAGCTTCTTCCGAAAATCAAACAGGATACGCTTTTAATCTGGGGCGATAAAGACACGGCGACGCCGATTCGCGATGCAAAAATCATGGAGGAGAAAATTCCGAATAACGGCCTTTGCATCCTCGAGGGCTGCGGACATTTTTCCTTTCTGGAAAAACCGGCGCAGTTTCGCGAAATCATGCGTGCCTATTTTAGTATAGGAGCAGCGGAATGATAGTAATTCAGACAGTCATATGTGCGATTCTTTGCTCCTATGCGACAGCACTGGTGCTAAGGCATAATATGCACATGTTCCAGTTAAACGGATACAAAAACGACGAGCACTTTCGCTGGATTCGCAAAAACTTGCGGCAGCAGTGGCTTTTGGGCTTTTGTTTTGTCCTCGGTGTAATCCGTATGGTGATTCCTGTGATTTGGCCGGAAGTGCCGTTTTATGTGCTTCTGCCGGTTGATATTCTGATTTACCTAACGCTGTGGCTTGTTATTCTGGTTTACCGCGCCATGCACCGGATTTATTCAAAGAAAAAACTGGTTTACACGGCAAGGGTAAGGCGGATGATTCTTACCATCTGCATTTTAATAACACTGGCGCTTTTAACCTGGATTCTGGGATTTATCTATTTCGGAAAGGGAATCCGGCCGGTGAACGGTTTTTTGCTGATTCTGCTTTCGGCACAGATTATTTTAAATATTGTGGCCAATGTCATTAATTCGCCGATGGAAAAAGCCATCAGCCGGCATTATATCAATGATGCGAAGCGGATGCTGAGGAATATGCCGGATTTAAAAATCATCGGCGTGACCGGAAGCTACGGAAAAACGAGCGTGAAATTCTATCTGCAGACGCTTTTGCAGGATTCGTTCGACGTGCTCGTAACGCCCGGGAACTTCAATACGCCGCTTGGCGTAACAAGAACCGTCCGGGAGCATTTAAAACCAACGCATCAGATTTTTATCTGCGAAATGGGAGCCAGACGTGTCGGAGAAATAAAGGAACTGTGCGATTTGGTTCATCCGGACTACGGTATTATAACGGCGGTCGGACCGCAGCACCTGGATACATTTTTCTCGATTGAGAATATCGCAAAGACCAAGTTTGAACTGGCGGATGCCGTTCCTTCGGAAAATGCGGTTTTCTTAAACGGGGATAACGAAATCATCCGGGAAAAGGGGAAGGAATATCCGAATGCGGTATTCTATTCGTCGGATTCGATGATGCAAAGCGGCGGATATCGCGCAAAGGATATCTCCGTATCGCAGATGGGGACGGATTTTACGGTGGTTTCACCGGGTGGCGGTGAACAGAAATTCCAGACCAAATTAATCGGTGCCCACAATGTCATTAACGTGCTCGGCGCGATTGCGGCAGCAAACATGATGGGAATTTCCCTGAAAGACTTAGTTGTTCCGGTCCGTAAAATCCAGCCGGTGGAGCATCGCATGCAGCTTCGGGAGCACGGTACATTTACGATTATCGACGATGCCTACAATTCCAATCCGGTGGGTTCGAAAGCGGCGGTGGAAACCCTTGAGATGTTTGACGGTGTGCGTATTTTAATTACGCCCGGCATGGTCGAACTCGGCGACAAGGAAGAGGAATACAACCGCAAATTCGGAACGTACGCGGCTTCGTGCTGCGATTATATTCTGACCGTCGGAAAAAGACGTGCGGAAGTCATTATGGAAGGGGCTCTTTCGGAGGGCTTTCCGGAGAATAAATGCAAACGGTTTGACAAACTGGAAGATGCGATGAATTTTGCGCATAATATCAAGGATCCGGGGCATAAATATATTCTGCTTGAGAATGATTTGCCGGATAATTATTAAGGGTATATAGACAGGAGGATCATCGAAAATGAAAATCAAAGTTGCCATGTTTTTCGGAGGAAAAAGTGTAGAGCATGAGGTATCCGTCATCTCGGGTATTCAGGCGTATTTAGCCATGGATACGGAGAAATACGAAGTGACGCCGGTATATTTAACCAAGAATAACGAAATGTATGTGGGCGA
>OMRN01000219.1 GCA_900313265.1 uncultured Lachnospiraceae bacterium
GAAGAAAAAGTCGAAGATATTTCCCGTGCCGGCAACGTTTTATTGCAGATTATCAGCGGTATTCTCGATTTTTCCAAAATCGAATCCGGGGAACTTGAACTCGTTGAATTCAACTACGATACCCTGACGTATTTAAGGGATACGTTAAGCATGTTTGATAAACGCATAAACGAAAAAGGTCTGGATTTCCGGCTGATTATATCCCCGACGATACCGAGGGAACTCAGGGGCGATGCCACCCATCTGCGACAGATTATCACGAACCTTCTCGATAATGCCTGCAAGTATACCAAAAAGGGTTTTATCGCATTCAAAGCGGACTGGGAAGAAATGGAAGACGATACGGTCAGACTTAATTTTACGGTGGCCGACAGCGGGATCGGAATTAAGGAAAAATCCATCCCTTATCTTTTTGACAGTTTTAAAAGAGAGGATATCCGACAGAATATCGATATCGAAGGTACGGGCCTCGGTCTTGCCATCGCCAAGCGGTTAACGGAAGGCATGGGAGGGGAAATCAGTGTGGAAAGTACTTACGGGGAGGGCAGCAGTTTTTCCTTCTACGCTTACCAGAAAGTGGTAAATCCGGTTCCGATCGGGGAATTTACATTAGAGCGTGGGGATTCCGGTTCGAATATGGAAAAAGAAGAGTGGATTACCGCCCCCGGAGCGAGAGTACTGTGCGTGGATGACAACGAAACGAACCGGAAAGTTATCCGGGATTTGCTATCTTTATTAAAGATTGAGGCCGATACGGCATCAAGCGGTGCGCAGTGTCTTTCCATGCTGAGTGAGGATGACGGATACCATATGATTTTTATGGATTATATGATGCCGTATATGGACGGTATCGAAACCGCCGAACGGGTGCGTCTTATTTCGGAGAATGCGGCAAAGATTCCGATTATCGCACTTACGGCCAATGCTGTTGCCGGTGCCCAGGAGATGTTTTTGCAAAACGGTTTCGTGGGATACTTATCCAAACCGGTGGATATGAAAAGCATTCAGAAAATTCTTGTGGAATTTCTGCCTCCCGGGTTAATCCGGAAAGAAGAACATGCCATGAAAGAATCCGGATCGGAAAAGGAAATCATTTTTCCCGAAGTCGATACCAAATCCGCACTTGAACGGTACGGAAACGATCTGTCCCGGTATTTGCAGGTCCTTTCCTACATTTACGAGGACGGAGAAAAGCAGATATCGCGTATCAGGACCGCCATGGATGAAGGGAATACAAATGATTATGCATGTGAGGTTCATGCGGTAAAGGGCGTTATGAAGGGCATCGGTGCCGTGACTCTTTCCGAAATGGCCGGGGAAGCGGAGAAAAATGCAAGGGCGGAAGAACCCTTCATAGACAGGGCAAAAACGGAAGAACTGATTGCAAAGTATGAAGTATTACTGGCCAATATCGGGTTTGCACTGACAGACCACGGACTGATTCATTCAAAGATAACCGGTGATTTGGACGAAGGTGAGCTGAAAGAAGCGTTGTCGGAAGAGGAATGGGATGAAAATCTGGCAAAGGCACTTGAAGCCATCGGCCTTCTGGATGAGAAATCGGCGGAAACAATCCTGAAGGAAATCTTATCGCATTCCATGGATGAAGACCGGAGGGAAGCACTGAAAAAGGCACTTGTCTGTATCAAAGAGTTTGAATATGAAGAGGCACAGAAGATTATAAATGGTGTGATAAAATAAAAAAGGTGACAGGCACTTTTGTTCCAAAAGTGCCTGTCACCCATTTGGTTATCCGCGTTTTTTATGCGCCGGCTTCGCGTTCTGTTCGGGACCGGTTTTTTTCTTGGATTCCTGTTTTTTATTCTCCTGTTTTTTGCTTTCGTTTTTCTTTTCCGGTTTCTTTGCCATGGCTTTGCTTGCATCGACCAGGGTTACCACACGTCCGAGAGAAGTGACCTTGACGGATTTAAACTCGGTCAGCATTTTGCTGAAGCGGTTGTAGCCGTAGTTTGCAACGTTGAAAGTCGGATAAATGCGGCAAAGGCTCTGGGAAAGCGTTCCGGTATACATGGTGTGGTTTTCGGCTTTCAAAAGAATATTGATTACTTCGTTTTCGATGGCTTCGATGGAGATATTCGTCTCCTGTAAAATCGCCGAAACGGAATTATCCCTGTTCACCAGTTTGATGGAAGGGAACTGCTCTAAGAATTTGGAAAACTTGTTATAGCCGTAATTACGGATATCGAAAGCGGGGTCCGATTTGGTAAGCCGGCTTCCGAGTTCTCCGATATCCATCATGGTTCCGTCCACGCCGTTTTCCATGATGATTTTGGCAATCATGGCTTCGAGTGCGGGAAGAGGAGTGATGGCATCCTCTTCACTGTCTGCGGAATCGGAATCACCGTCCACATCGTTTAAGGAATCGTCCCAGAGAAGATCCAGGAAAAAGAATCGTTCACAGGATACACGGAACGGTTCGGGAGTCTTGCTTTCACCCATTCCGATAACGGTCATGCCGGCCTCACGAAGGCGCATGGCCAGACGGGTAAAATCACTGTCGGAGGATGCGAGGCAGAAGCCGTCAACCCTTCCGGAATAAAGAATATCCATGGCGTCGATAATCATGGCCGAATCCGTGGAATTCTTTCCGGTTGTGTAATTATATTGCTGGACCGGGTTGATGGAATGCGATAAAAGTGCATTTTTCCAGCTGCGGTTGTTGGTTCTCGATAAATCACCGTAGAGACGTTTGTACGTAATCGTTCCGTATTTTCCAAGCTCGTCGATGATGATTTTGATATATTTTGCCGAAATGTTATCGGCATCGATTAAAAGTGCGAATTTTTTTTCTTCCATTCGGTTACTCCTTTTGCGGCCGGGATAAAAGATGATAATGCCCTGCCGGATTCTTTCTGAATTGGATGGCGGGATTTGATTATTCCCGCATACACCATCATTTTAACATAGAAATCGCCGCTTGTGGGAAGATTTTTGCCGTTACTTATTTTGCTCTTACCGCCACCCCGGGGCTGAAAGAGTTTTATTCACAAAAAGCACATAACATGGTATAATTGAACAGGCAGTTGCCAAAACGTCATCATAAGCCCGGGGAAAAGACCTTTTGACCCCGATATCATAATATTTCCGGAGGAAAAACGCAGTATGGGTAATGTAAGACGCATTTATGTGGAGAAGAAAGAGGAGTATGCTTCCGCGGCGCATGAACTGAAGCATGATTTAAGAAGCTATCTCGGAATGAA
>OMRN01000306.1 GCA_900313265.1 uncultured Lachnospiraceae bacterium
ATCCGTAAACCTTTTGTAGCCAAGGTTATGAAGAGCCGTATCGAACGTGTTATCAATCTGCATACGGCAACGAATGATTTTATCGATCTGTCCAGACGAGACCCGCTGACCGGTCTTTACAACCGCAAATATACGGAGGAATGCATCGGAAAAATTTTAAAAGACGGAACCCCGGGCATGCTCTTTATGATTGACCTCGATAATTTTAAACTGATCAACGATAAAATGGGGCATACGGAGGGTGACAGGGTCATTCGTCTTTTTGCGGATATTTTAAGGCAGTATGCCAGAAATAATGATATTGTCTGCCGTCTCGGCGGAGATGAATTCATTCTGTTTTTGGTAGGTGTAAATGACAGAAAAATAGCCGCGGACAGAGCCAAAAGCATTTTAAATACAATGAATGAAAGGCTTTCGGAAATGGACTATGCCAATTCCTGTTCGGTTTCTCTCGGCATTGCCATTCATCCGCAGGACGGAAGCGATTTCCAGACCCTTTATAAAAATGCGGATAAGGCGCTTTATTTGGTGAAGAAAAACGGCAAGAATTCCTTCCGTTTCTACAGTGATGAGGAAGACGGTGACGACATTCTTCCTTCGTCTTTAAGCAATATCTGCTACCTGATAGAGGGAAGACAGGATTATTCCGAGGGTGTTTACAATGTCTTGTACGATGAATTCCGCTATATTTTTAATTTTATTTCCAGATATGCGGCCAGAAATAACAAGCCGGTTCAGCTGCTTTTGTTCACACTCCAGTGCGAGTTAACCGACAGCAAAGACAGGGTTCTTCGTTCCATGGATGCACTTGAGAGTGCGGCGGCGGTATCACTTCGAATGGTAGATGTCGGAAATCGTTTTTCCGATAAACAGTATATCGTGATTCTTCTTGACGCGGATATGGAAAATGCCAAGCAGGTTGCGATGCGAGTCATTTCCAAGTATGAGGTTATCAAGCCGAAGGACGGATTCAGGCTCCAGTATGAAACCTGCCCGCTTCACATTAAAGATACAATGTCGGATAACGGGGGGCAAAACTGAGTTTTAAGAACCGGCACCTTATGATAATCATTTATGAAATTCGGGTAGTAAAATGGAAGTTGATTTTGATACAAAAATAAATACTTCGGTATTGTTTGATTTTAAACTGCAGACATTATATAAACAACCGGTAACCATCATTATGACGGCTATCGGCTGTTTGATGATATATGGATTTATTACGTTGCACCGCTGGTATTATCCGCTTATCGCGGCGATTCTGATTCTTTATCCGCCCATTGATATGCTAAGGCTTTCCTTTATGCAGGCAAAAATGGTACCGGCTTACAAGAATGGGACACATTACCATCTGTCTCCGGAAGGCGTTACCATTACGGTAGGGGAAGAAACCCAGAATGCTCCGTGGAGTACGTTTACAAAAGCCGCCGGAACAAGAAGCAGTTATTTTCTTTATACGTCGAAGAATACGGCTTTGATTTTTCCGAAGGCTTCCATGGGGGAAAAGACGGAAGATGTTCTTAGAATCATCAGTGCGAACATGTCGCCGGACAAAGTAAAAATACGGTTTTAAGATACCGCAAAAAGCAGAGACAGGATTTAGGGTAAATGGAGAAAAGAATCGAAACATACAGTGCAGACGAAACATGTAAGCTTGGGGAGGAAATCGGGAAAAATGCATTGCCGGGACAGGTCTATGCACTGCTCGGAGATCTGGGTGTGGGAAAAACCGTGCTGATTCAGGGCGTTGCAAAGGGACTCGGAATCAAAGGACCGGTGAATTCGCCTACGTTTACCATTCTTCAGGTTTACGATGAAGGAAGACTTCCGTTTTATCATTTTGATGTTTACCGGATCGGGGATGTCGAAGAAATGGACGAAATCGGATATGAAGACTGTTTTTTCGGAGACGGGGTCTGCTTTGTGGAATGGGCGAATCTGGTGGAAGAAATCATGCCGGAGAATACGATCCGGGTTACGATAAAAAAGGATTTGTCAAAGGGGTTCGATTACCGGGAGATTATCATATCCGATAAACAGATATAAATAAAACAGAAATAAGCAAATAAAGAAATACGGAAAAAGAAAAAAAGAAAGCAAAGAAAAAAGACAAAGGAAACCGTCTGTAAAAAGAGAAGAACAGATATGAAAATACTTGCACTCGATTCTTCGGGGATGGTGGCAACCGTAGCACTTCTTGAAGATGATACATTAAAAGCCGAATATACGATTGATTATAAGAAAACGCATTCGCAGACGCTTCTGCCGATGTTAAACGAAATCAAAAACATGACGGAACTGGATTTACAGACGATTGATGCCATAGCCGTGGCAGAGGGACCGGGGTCGTTTACAGGGCTTCGTATCGGTTCGGCGACGGCAAAGGGGCTTGGCCTTTCCCTTGAAAAACCCGTGATTCCGGTGCCGACAACGGATGCACTGGCCTTTAATCTTTACGGCCATAACGGATTAATCTGCCCGATTATGGATGCCAGAAGAAATCAGGTATATACCGGTTTGTATGGTTTTGTTTCCGCGGACAAAGAATGCATAACCATGGACGGAAAAGAGTTTTATTATGAATTTGTCCGGATTATGGATACAGCCGCCATGGGAATTGATGAACTTTGTGCACTGATAAACGAAAGACGGGAAGAAGTTATTTTCTTAGGAGACGGTGTGCCGGTTTATCGCGACAGAATTGCCGCACTTCTTCAGGTCCCGTTTTCTTTTGCTCCGGCTCATTTATCGAGGCAGCATGCGGGAAGTGTCGCCAGACTCGGAATGGAACTTTATGCGGCCGGAAAAATACAGACGGCGGCAGAACATTCGCCGAAATACTACCGGACATCCCAGGCTGAACGGGAAAGAAGGGAGAAAGCGGTTATTCGTCCGATGACAGAAAGTGATCTGGATGTGGTTTCTTCGATGGAGAAAGAATCCTACTCCGATTTCTGGAGCCGTCATTCATTCGAAGAGGAACTGGAAAATGAACATGCGGTTGCAGTTGTGATGGAAGAAACTACAGGTGTAGTCGGATATGCGGTTGC
>OMRN01000135.1 GCA_900313265.1 uncultured Lachnospiraceae bacterium
AAAAACCGAAGAAGATAAGTCCGCCGAAGAAGATGAAGAATTAAACGACGAGCCGATTACCGGCGAAATACCCGATATCGACTGGGATAATAAGCCGGAAGAAGGTAATCCGGACAGTCCCGAAACGAAAGAAGAGAATACGGAAGCGGAAAGCGGGGAACAGACCGGTCAGAGTTCGGAGGATGAAACGAATACCGAAGCAGCTGTGGAAGAAGAACATACCGTAAATCCGTCCGAAGAGAAAACGGAAGAACCGGATTTGGAAGATGACTTTACCAAGGCCGTGGATGCCGCTGCCATTTTAAGTGCCGGAGCCGTTATCGGTGCCGGAGCGGCAGTTAAAGCCGTTTCTTCCGAAGAAGAAAAAGAAGAAGAGGATACTGCATCCGAAACCCGTGTCCGGAAGCCGCAAACCGAGCAAAGACCGGAACAGAGGAAAAAAGGAAAGAAGAAAAAACATCCGAATAAACCGGCACAGCAGGCCGCAAAGGAACCGGAACAGAAGACTTCCAAACCTGCCAAAACGCAAAAGGATGCAAATGCGGACAAAGAGTCGCAGGATAAAACCGTACGCAGCTTAACCGAAGAAGAAAAACGTTATTTCGGAGAATTTGCTTACGACGGATTCATGAAGCGTCAGATTGTGGATGCCATTGAAAATATTACGTTAGCGGCATTTGCGGGAAATCTGATTATTACATCGGAGAATGAGGAAACAGCAGCAAAGCTTGCTCATGCATTCTATAAATACATCAAGCATACCGATCCGAACTTTACCGGAAAATCGGTAAGAACCAATGCGGAAACGCTGAATAAAAAAGACTTAAACGAAACATTTAACAATGTTGCGAACGGCGCGCTTATTGTTTCGCATGCCGGAAGAATGACGAACTCCACCATCAATGCGATTTTGTCCAACTTAAATCAGGATTCCCGTGGCGTGGTTGTTATTCTTTATGATACCAAACCCGAAATCCGCAAGCTTTTGGAGCGTGCGGCGGTTCTTGAAAGATTCTTTAACTGCCGTGTGGATATTGCCAATATGAGTCTCGAAAGAATTGCGGAAAAAGGCAAAGACTACGCAAAGAGCAAGGGATATACCATTGACGATCTGGCCATGCTTGCATTCTCGGGAAGACTTTCCGAATTAATGATCGGAACCCATATCGTGACCTTAAATGAGACATTTGAAATTGTGGACGATGCCATCGAGCATTGTGAAAAAGGCGGGCTTCGCAAACTGGTCGGAAAAATGACCAAGAAGAGATTCGATCCGGAAGGCTATATCATTTTACAGGAGAAAGATTTTGAATATCGCCGCAAGAGCGAATAGTATATTGGAGGAAGGTTATGGCAGTAAAAAAGGGAGAAAAGAAAACGACAAAAAAGGCGGCTCCGAAAGCAGCACCGAAGCCGGAGGAGATTTTTATCTCGGAAGATGACCGCTATTTATTCGGAAACGGAACCCATTATGATATTTATAAAAAACTCGGATCTCATGTAACCGAAGTAGGCGGGAAGAAGGGCGTGTTCTTTGCCGTATGGGCACCGCATGCCGCATCGGTTCATGTAATCGGATCCTTCAACGGATGGAATGAAGACCAGTATCCGATGGAGAAACTGGGCGATTCCGGTATTTACGTTTTATTTATTAAAGATGTGAATGAAGGCGACTATTATAAATATCTGATTCACACACCGGAAGGAGAAAAACTTTACAAAGCCGATCCGTATGCAAATTATGCGGAACTTCGTCCCGGAACGGCATCAAGGGTTTACGATCTGAATCATTTTGAGTGGGGAGACGGAAGCTGGCTTGAAAAACGTGAAGAAGGAAATCCGTTTGAAAAACCGATGGCCATTTACGAATGCCACATCGGTTCCTGGATGCGTCATCCGGTTCCCGAAAATGACGGATTCTATAACTATCGTGAATTTGCGGACCGAATTCTCGGATATTTAAAAGAAATGAAATTTACCCATCTGGAACTGATGGGTATTGCAGAGCATCCGTTTGACGGATCCTGGGGATATCAGGTAACCGGTTATTATGCACCGACCTCCCGTTACGGAACACCGGATGATTTCCGTTATCTGGTGGACTTAATGCACAAAAACGGAATCGGTATTATTTTGGACTGGGTTCCCGCACATTTCCCGAGAGACGCTCACGGTCTTGCCAATTTTGACGGAAAGCCGCTATACGAGCATCCCGATTCAAGACTCGGCGAACATCCGGACTGGGGCACCAAGATTTTTAACTACGGAATGAGTGAAGTAAAGAACTTCCTTATTGCCAACGCTCTTTTCTGGGTAAGAGAATTCCATATCGACGGTCTTCGTGTGGATGCAGTTGCCAGCATGCTTTATCTGGATTACGGAAAACGTGACGGCGCATGGCTTCCGAACAAATACGGCGGAAACGAGAATCTGGAAGCGATTGAATTTTTCAAGCATTTAAATTCCGTTGTAAGGGGAGCATATCCCGGTGTATGCACCATCGCCGAAGAATCCACGGCATGGCCGAAAGTTACGGCCCCGCCCGAGGATGACGGTCTCGGATTTACCTTTAAATGGAATATGGGCTGGATGCATGATTTCTGCGAATACATGAAGTTAGATCCTTATTTCCGTAAGGATAATCATTACAAGCTGACTTTTGCGATGAGCTATAATTCCAGCGAGAATTATATTCTTCCGCTTTCGCATGATGAGGTTGTTCACTTAAAATGCTCCATGGTAAACAAAATGCCGGGCTATCAGGTGGATAAATATGCAAACCTCCGTGTCGGATATACATTCATGTTTACCCACAGCGGAAAGAAACTTCTTTTCATGGGTCAGGAATTTGCCCAGGAACGCGAGTGGAGCGAGGAGCGTGAGCTTGACTGGTACATGCTTGAGAATCACTTAAACAGAGGAATGAGTGATTTCATGAAAGAGCTTCTCGGAATTTATAACAAATATCCCGCTCTTTACGAAATCGACAATGATTGGGCCGGTTTTGAGTGGATGAATGCGGATGACAAGGACAGAAGTATTTACAGTTATGTCCGCAAAGGAAAATCCGGAAAGAACAGCATCCTCGTTGTTTTAAACATGACACCGATGAGAAGAGAGAACTTATGGATCGGTGTTCCGAAGAAGGCAAAATACAAACTGCTTCTTAACTCCGATGAAGAGAGATTCGGCGGAAACAACAGTCCGATTCCGAAGACACTTTCGGCAGTTGAAGGCGAGTGTGACAGAAGAAAATATCATATTGAGTTCACACTTCCGGCATACGGGGCAGCAGTATTTGTATTTTAATAAAATGATGATGACAAGGTAAAAATGATGGGTCCGGCACGGTTTATGAAAAACAACCGGCCGGGCCTTGCCGTATATTTAAAGTTGAAGGCAGAAACCAGGCGGGAGTAAGGTATGAGAGAAATCGATGTGGCATTAATAACCGAAACGGTAAAAGAAATGTGTATTACGGCAAATCATTTTCTTTCGCCCGATATGCAAAAAGCGCTCAAAAATGCCGAAAATACCGAAGAATCTCCGCTCGGAAAGCAGATTCTTTCCAAACTTGAAACGAATCTTGAAATTGCCGGAAAAGATATGATTCCGATTTGTCAGGATACCGGGATGGCGGTATTTTTTATAGAAATCGGACAGGATGTGCATTTTACCGGCGGAAATTTAGAAGATGCCGTAAACGAAGGGGTACGAAGAGGCTATACCGAAGGGTTTTTACGCAAATCCGTGGTTTCGGACCCGATTGAGAGAGTAAATACAAAGGATAATACTCCGGCGGTAATTCATTACAGCATTGTTCCCGGAGAGAAAGTTAAACTGACGATTGCACCGAAGGGTTTCGGGAGCGAAAACATGAGCCGTGTGTTTATGTTAAAGCCCGCGGACGGAATCGAGGGAGTAAAAGACGCGGTATTAACCGCCGTGAAAGATGCCGGACCGAATGCCTGTCCTCCGATGGTGGTGGGAGTCGGAATCGGCGGAAC
>OMRN01000004.1 GCA_900313265.1 uncultured Lachnospiraceae bacterium
TAGACTGTCCTTTTTAGAGAAGGTATTTCTTCTTATGGGGTATAGCAAAAAACTATAATGTATTGGGGGGTTACAAGAAGAAGTATATCACTTTTAACCCCTTTTGCAACGGAAAGAATGCACGAATTTCATAAAACTTTCAGTGGTTCATTGTGCACTTTGTATATTTCCGGCTGCATTACGCTTCAAACAGCGCTTCGAACTCGTCGCGGGTGATTTTTTCTTTCTCTAAAAGCAGGGCTGCTGCCTTATGAAGCACATCCATATGCTCCTCGATAATGGCCGTAGCGTCTTTATAGCACTTGGAAATAATGGATTTTACTTCCTCGTCGATCTGTCCGGCAACTTTTTCACTGTAGGGACGGTTCTTTGCAAGATCCCTTCCGATGAATACTTCGTCGCCGTCCGCATCATAATTGACAACGCCTAAAACATCCGACATACCGTAGCGGGTAATCATATTTCTGGCAACCGCCGTCGCATTCTTGATATCACTGGAGGCACCGGTCGTAATATCGCCGAAAATCAGTTCCTCCGCAATTCGGCCGCCTAACGATACCATGATATCCTGCATCATTTCATTTTTGGTATGGAACATGTCGTCCTTTTCCGGAAGAGGCATGGTATAACCTGCTGCCGAGCCGCCGGTCGGAATAATGGAAATGGTATACACGGGATCCATATCCGGCAGAACATGGAATAAAATCGCATGTCCGGCTTCGTGATAAGCGGTAATCTTTTTCTCTTTCTCGGATACGATACGGCTCTTTTTCTCCGTTCCGATTCCGACCTTAATCATGGAATCATTGATATCCTGCTGAACGATATACGCTCTGCCCTTCTTGGCTGCAAGAATCGCGGATTCGTTTAACAGATTCTCCAAATCGGCTCCGGAAAAACCTGCCGTTGTCTGCGCAATCTGTTTTAAATCCACTTCTTCGCTGAGCGGCTTGTTCTTGGCATGGACGTTTAAAATCTCCTCCCTGCCCGAAACATCCGGACGGCCGACCATAATCTTACGGTCAAAACGTCCCGGACGAAGAATGGCGGGGTCTAAAATATCCACACGGTTGGTGGCCGCAAGCACGATAATTCCGGAATTTTCCGTAAAACCGTCCATTTCGACAAGGAGCTGGTTTAAGGTCTGCTCTTTTTCATCATGTCCGCCGCCAAGGCCGGTTCCTCTTCGTCTGGCAACGGCGTCGATTTCATCGATAAAAATAATGCAGGGTTTGTGAATGGCTGCTTCCTCAAATAAATCCCTTACACGGGAAGCTCCGACACCGACATACATTTCCACAAAATCCGAACCGGAAATGCTGTAAAACGGTACTTCCGCTTCTCCTGCAATCGCCTTGGCAAGAAGGGTTTTACCGGTTCCTGGAGGGCCCTCGAGTAAAACACCCTTGGGGATTCTTGCACCGACTTTCGTAAAGCTTGACGGGTCCTTTAAGAACAGGATAATCTCCTCTAAATCTTCTTTTTCCTCTTTTAATCCGGCAACATCCGTCAGGCGGTATTTGTTTTCCTTAATCATTTTTGCACGGCTTTTTCCGAAATTCATCATTTTGGAAGTCGGGCCGCTGTTCATGGCCGCATTCTGTGCATTAATCATCAGTACGAAGAACAGAATACAGATAACCACAACAATCAGCATGGGAAGCATGTGATTCATGAACCAGTTGTCTTTCGGCACCTGTCCGACATACGGATCCAGCCCCTTGTCCTGAAGATATTTCGTGATTTCCGTTACATTGGTAACATACAGTTCTTCGATTTTTCCGTTTTTCTTTTCGACGGTAACGGACCCGCCCTGTGAATTCTGAAGCTGGTTCACCGTAACTTTAATTACGTCCCCGCTTTCGATATCACTGTCCAGTTTGCCTTTCGTATATGTATTCTTCGTAAAGTTCAGCGTGCTGATGATTATGCCCGCTATTAAAAGGACGATAATCAGCAAAAATACATATGTCAGGCCGCTTCCTTTTCGTTCCACTTAAAAACCTCTTTCTTTTTATTTCTCTTCATCAAACTCCACAACACCGATATACGGAAGATTACGGTATCTCTGATCATAATCGAGACCATATCCGACTACGAATAAATCGGGCACCTGAAATCCCACGTATTTTACGTCCACCTCAACCACACGGCGTTCCGGCTTGTCAAGCAGCGTGCAAAGTTCAATGCTGTTCGGATTGCGGCTTTTTAAAAGCTCGATTAAGTGGCTTAATGTACGGCCGCTGTCGATGATGTCTTCCACCAAAAGGACATTTTTACCTTCGAGAGGCTCATCCAAATCTTTGATGATTTTTACATGTCCGCTCGACTCCGTTCCCGCTCCGTAACTGGAAACCGACATAAAATCAATGGTTACCGGAACCGCGATTCTCTTGGCAAGTTCACAGGCAAAGAAGCTTGCACCCTTAAGCACACATACAATATGCACTTCTTTTCCCTCATAATCCTTGCTGATTAAAAGTCCGAGTTCCTTAATCTTATTCGTAACTTCTTCTTCCGTCATGAATTTCTTTATATGTTCGGCCATTCAAAACACCTCCTTGCCGTACTATGGCAAAAAAACAAGTACTCTTCATTATAGCATATCCGAAATGCGATATTCAATCTCCGCAACGGTTTTCGTATGATTGCCGATTTTACCCCATTCTCCCATGCGGTAACCGATAACCCATAGTACCAGCGAGTCTTTGGCAAGGATAAGAATTTTTCCCCTGTCCTTTCGGGGAATCTTTTGATCCGTAAAATAATCGTTTAACTTCTTTTTATGAGCATCCGATGAGATAATCAGGTAATCCCCTTCCCGCGGGGTACGAAGACAAAGCGGACCTTTTATGACATCATAATCAAACCATTTTATGAATAGTCCCCGGGGAAAATGGCCGAAATCCGGGATTTTTTCCGGTCCGCCCGGAAAGCCTTCCCGGTCCGTTTCCGATCCTTCCGCCAACGCATCTTCCCGGTCTGTTTCATCTTTTGCCGCAAGGTCAAACAAGCGTACATGAAGATTTTTTATGACAATTTCTTTATTCTTTTCAAGGCCGGATAAATCAAAAGAAACTTCTTCCGAAGCGGAATGAACCTCATTTTCCCCGTCTTCTTTCCGGAAGAGAAAAATCCCCTCATAGCTTCTCTCCGCCGTAATCCCATAGATAAAGTCCCTTCTCTTTCCGGCTTCGGATGAGAAAAGTTCCTTTACGGCATCCACCTGTGCAAGCCCGATATCCCGCCTTTTTCCGGCAATCCGAACCAGTGCCTCAAGGATTAATTCTCCCTGCAAAGCGGGGTGAAGTCCGGTGATTTCATTCCGGATTAAAATACTCTTTGGATTCTTTATTTCCAGGAGGATTTCGCCTGCTTTCAAAGCGGCCTGCTCCTTTATATAATCCTCAATCTGCCTTAAATGTCCCGCCGCATCCGCCATATGTCTTACGGCACCGCCGTTTATTTCTTCCGCTACGGGAAGAATGTCATGCCGGATCCGGTTTCTGGCATAGGTATTTTCCTCATTGCTTTCATCCGTCCGCCACTCTGTTTTTCTCTCCGTTAAAAATTCCTCGATTTCCTTTCTCTCCACGCAAAGAAGCGGTCTTATGATTTGTCCGTTTACCGGCAGAATTCCCCTTGCGCCGGACAGTCCGCTTCCCCTGAATAACTGGAAAAGCATGGTTTCGGATAAATCGTCCATATGATGGGCAACGGCGATTCGTCCGTCCGCTGCAGTCGCTTCTTCATTTAAAATCTGCCTGAAAAATTCATACCGCTTCACTCTTCCCGCTTCCTCCACGGAAATCCCGGCTTCCTTTGCTTCTTTTGCCGCATCGATATGAAGGACGTGGAGTGGAATGTTCCATTCTTTGCAAAGGCTTCTTACATATGCTTCGTCCCCGTCGGCATTTTTCCGAAGCCCGTGATGGACGTGCGCCGCAATTAATGTAAACGGACAGGTACGGGCGTATTCTTTTAAGACATACAAAAGACAGACGCTGTCCGCACCGCCGGATACGCCTGCCACAATGACGTCGCCGTCACCGATCATATTCTCTTTTTCAATAAAATCAGAAATCTTTCGAATCATAGAAAAGGGGGAAGATTCGCTCCTCCCCTGCATTTTTGTTACTCTTTTATTTTTCTTCCGCTACAAAAATAATCTCACCGTCTTTGACCAGTCCGAACCTCTGCTTGGCCACTTCCTCAATATAAGCATCGGTCTGCGTGTACTTTTCGAATTCCACCAGTTCCTCGGAACGTTTCACTTCGTCTTCTACTAAAGTGCTGTAGTATTCCTTCTTTTCGTCATAGACTTTCTGTGTCTGCTTTAAGGAAATGATTTTTACCATGGACGCTGCAAAAACCATCAGCAAAACAGCCGAAACCAGAATCATTCCCACCCGGTTGTTCGGCCCTTTTCTTCGATATCTTTTCAGTTTGCGTTTTTTCATCATGAAAAAATGTCCCCTGTGCTGTCTGTTTTTTCGGTGTTTACATAACAGCACAAGTCCATAATATCGAAGAATTGATTTTACGTCAACCTTTTTTGTGCATTTTTCAACATTTTCACGCCATTTTTATCGACCTTATGTTAACTTCGCCCAAATATTGTGGTTGCTTTATGTAACCTTGCACAAAATGTTGGTTTCCCCTGTTTTATATATAACGAAACATTTCCTTTGCTTCTTCTTTGCGTACCGTTTCGGCAATGCTTAATACTTCCGCTTCCACGGTCTTGTCTCCGAAGCGGATGGCAATTTTATCTCCCACTTTAACGTCATAGGAAGCTTTGGCAACATTCCCGTTAACGGTAACGCGTCCCGCATCACAGGCTTCGTTTGCCACCGTACGGCGCTTGATTAAACGGGAAACCTTTAAATATTTATCGAGTCTCATATTTTATTCTCCTTTTTCGGCAGTAATATTCTACCTCCGGATGAGGAAATTGTCCACATTCGGTTATGCCTGGAACTGCTCTTCCCACAAAAAAGACCGCTTCGTTAAGAAGCGGTCTTAAAACTTTTTACAGCATTTAAATTACTTGGAGTTAACAGCATCCTTAAGAGCCTTACCAGCTTTGAATCTGGGAGCCTTGGAAGCTTTAATCTTCATCTTAGCGCCGGTCTGAGGATTTCTTCCTTCTCTTGCTGCTCTCTTAGCAACATCGAAAGTACCGAATCCAACTAACTGA
>OMRN01000137.1 GCA_900313265.1 uncultured Lachnospiraceae bacterium
GGAAAAATGAAAAAAAAAGCAGGTTTCTTCTCTGTACTGACTGTAATCCTCTGTCTGGCTGCAGGATGTGTATCCGCTAAACCGCAGCAAAGTGAAATAACGGTTTTTGCCGCAGCTTCCCTTACGGAAACGCTGAATCAGATTGTCGAAAATTACAAAGCGGTGAATCCGAATGTAACCGTCATCTGTAATTTCGATTCGTCCGGCACTTTAAAAACCCAGATTGAAGAAGGAGCGGAATGTGATCTTTTTATTTCCGCCGCCGCAAAGCAGATGAACCAGTTAGATATCACTGCGGATAAAGAAATCAATAAAGACGGTCTCGATTTCATCGACCCCGAAACAAGAATAAACCTTCTTGAAAATAAGGTGGTGCTCTCCGTCCCCGACGGCAATCCGAAAAATATCAATTCCTACGAAGATATGGTTTCCGGTCTTAAGGATAAAAGTATTTTACTGGCGATGGGCAATGAAGACGTCCCCGTCGGACAGTACACCCTGAAAATTTTCGAATACTTCGGACTGGATGAAGAAAAACTAAATGCGGACGGAGTGCTGACATACGGCAGCAATGTAAAAGAAGTGACCACACAGATTCGTGAAGCCGCAGCAGACTGCGGAATCATATATTCCACGGATGCTTTTTCGGCAGGACTTAATTATGTCGATACGGCAACGGAGGAAATGTGCGGACGGGTAATCTACCCTGCGGCTGTGCTTAAGAATTCAAAGCATCCGAAAGAAGCAAAGGAATTTCTTGACTATCTTTCAACGGAGGATAGCAGCCGGATATTTGAAAGCGTCGGTTTTACATGCATCAGTAAAGGCAATTAATCTGATAAAAGGGAAATGAAACAAAAAAATCCCTCGGTGTATGAACGGAAGGAAGCATGACATGGATTTGTACCCCCTTTACAATTCCCTGAGAATAGCGGGAATAAGCACGGCTATCGTATTAATCATCGGAGTGGCTGCCGCTTACTATACCGCAAAACTGCCCGGGTTTCTGAAAGGATTTCTGGACTGCATCTTTACCCTTCCGTTAGTTCTTCCACCTACAGTTGTAGGTTATATGCTGCTTCGACTTTTGGGACCGAGACGACTGTTCGGCGAATTTTTCCTTGAGCACTTCGGAATAAAGCTTACCATGAACTGGTATTCCGCTATTTTTGCGACCACTGTCGTCATTTTCCCTCTGATGTATAGAACCGCCAGAGGCGCCTTTCAGGCTTATGACAATAATCTCACGCTGGCCGGTAAGACACTCGGGCTTAGCAGACCCTATATTTTTTTTAAAGTCATTATGCCCTGCTGCCGGCAGGGAATTATCGCAGGTACGGTTCTTGCGTTTGCCAGGGCTTTAGGCGAATACGGTGCCACTTCCATGATCGCCGGCTATACACCCGGGAGAACAGCCACCATATCCACTACGGTTTACCAGCTTTGGCGCACGGATAATGACGCGCTGGCCTTCCGCTGGGTGCTGATCAACCTGGCAATATCCGCCGTAGTACTTCTTGCGATTAATATTTTTGAGGAACGAAACCGTAAGTCGAAGATAAGTGCAAACAAATAACCTTTTGAATGCAAAGGAGTCGGACATGAATAAAATCGATTACCATGAAGCAACGGAAATGCTTATAAGAAACGTAACACCCATCGGCATTTGCACCGTGGATGTAAATAATATGCAGGGAAGAATTCTGGCCGAAGACATTATTGCAGGGGAGAACGTCCCCTATTTTGCCAAATCTCCCTATGACGGATATGCTTTTTACTCCGGTGATACGTCCGGTGCTTCAAAAGAAAATCCGGTTACGTTAAAAGTCATTGAAAATATTAAAGCCGGACAGCCTGCCAGGCTTGAAATAACGGAGAATACCGCTATCCGGATTATGACCGGTGCCCCCATCCCGGGAGGCGCGGATGCGATTTGCAAATATGAAGATACCGAATTTACGGAAACGGAAGTTACTCTTTTCCGTTCTTACGGTCCCGGCGAAAATGTCATTACGGTCGGAGAAGACATCCGCAGGGGCACGGTTTTGGCCAAAGCGGGAACCGTAATCGATATCGGCATCATCGGCACGGCCGCTTCTTTAGGACTGAATGAACTGAAGGTATATAAAGTACCCGTAGCCGGAATCATTTCGACCGGTGATGAAATTGCCGATTTAAACGAAGACCTTCCTTTCGGAAAAATCCGCAATTCCAACAGTCATACGATTGCAGCCGCTCTTAAAAATCTGGGTTTTCATACAAAATATCTGGGCCGTGCAAAGGATGATATCAATGAAATCGCTGCCCTTATCACAAAAGGGGAAGCCGACTGCGATGTCATAATCTCCACCGGCGGAGTCTCCGTCGGCGATTACGATCTGGTACCCGATGCCATGAAGTTAAAGGGTTACAATATTTTGGCAGAAGGCGTAATCATGAAACCCGGAATGGCATGTGCCTACGGCATACGGGACGGAAAATTATTGCTGGCACTTTCGGGCAATCCCGCTTCCGCTTTGACCAACCTGCAATGCGTCTGTGCTCCTGCCTTAAGAAAACTGACCGGACTGGGAAAGTACCGGCATAAAATAATTCCCATGATTTTAAAAAGAGATTTTAAAAAAGGCAGCAATTCCATCCGCTTTATCCGGGGAATGATGGATTATGAAGACGGCAGGGTGATTCTAAACGTTTCTCCGGATCAGGGAAACATCGTAATCAGCTCGGTAATCGGCTGTAATGCCTACGGAATTATTCCGCCCGGACAATCACCGGTCCTGTCGGGCGAAACGATTGAAGGTTTTATCGTATGAGAAATCTTATAAATATCTTTGAGGAGAAACATTTATGGAAAAAATAAAGGTCGAAGATGCCGTAGGAAAGGCTTTATGTCATGATCTGACCGCAATGGTTCCCGGTTTTAAGGGCGCTTTATTCAAACGCGGACATGTCATTGAAGAAAAAGATATTCCCACCCTTCTTGATATCGGAAAAAAGACCGTCTATGTCGGGGATTTTCCGGAGGATCTTTTGCATGAAGAAGACTGTGCCATAAGACTTTCCATGGCCGTACAGGTGGAAGGTGCCCACTATGAAGGCCCTTCCGAGGGAAAGGTTTTATTAATTGCGGACCGACGGGGTATGCTTCGGGTCAATACCGGTCTTTTAGAACAGATTAACCGGATCGGCGATATCACCATTACCACCCTTCCGGACCATTACCGCGCAGAAGCCGGAGCACGTCTTGCATCCATGCGGATTGTTCCTCTTTTTACCGAAAAAAAACAGATTGAAGAAGCCGAACGGCTTTGCGATGAGAATAAGCTTCTACGTCTTCTTCCCTACCGGGAACTTACCGTCGGTGTAATCGTTACCGGATCCGAAATTTATCACGGAAGAATTAAAGACCGTTTTGAAAGCGTGGTCCGGAAAAAACTCGCTTACTATCCGGGAAAAATCGCAGGCATCAAAATCTGTGACGACGATACGGAAATGATTATAAATGCAGCAAAAGAACATATCGACTCCGGTGCCGATTTTCTGATTTTTACCGGAGGGATGTCCGTCGATCCCGACGATCTTACCCCCGGAGCGGTAAAGAAACTCGGTGCGGATATCATCCGTTACGGTGTTCCTTCCCAGCCGGGAAACATGACTTTAGTTGCCTACTTAGGCGACATTCCCATCCTCGGAGTTCCGGGAGCCGCCATAAGCCTTCCGACAACCATGTTCGATGTTCTGCTTCCGCAAATCTACACGGGAGAACGTTTTACCAAAGATGACTTAATCCGGTTAGGAAACGGGGGACTGTGTCAGATGTGCAAAGAATGTCATTATCCAAACTGTACCTTTGGGAGATACTAATATGAAACCATCCGTATTTGCTTTTTCCGGCTTCTCCGGAAGCGGAAAAACAACTTTAATCGAAAAACTGATTCCCCTTTTTAAAGAACAGAATCTGAAAATCAGTGTAATCAAACATGATGCTCATCAGTTTGACATGGACCGGGAAGGAAAAGATACCTACCGCTTTTCAAAAGCCGGAGCGGACAAGGTTATGATTTCCTCCTATACCAGATCCGCCAGAATCAGCGAATCTCCCCAAACCCTTGAAGCAATGATTGAAGAATGTTCCTCGTCAGACGTAATCATTGTGGAAGGTTATAAATACGCGAAACTAAAAAAAATCGGAATCGCCACGTCAAGAACGGATTATCATCTTCCCTGTGACATTTCGGAATATGTCGCAGTGGTCACGGATGATAAAGACGCATTACAAAAAAACGCTGGAGCAATCGGCAGCTGCCCCGTTTTTGATCTTAACAACGCAAAGGAAGTATTCTTATTTATGCTGGATATGATGAACAAAAAAACGGATGAAGGTTTAACTTCCGCAGAAGAACCATCGGAAAACAGGAACGATTTAACTCACTTCGATAATGAAGGCAATGCCCGGATGGTGGATGTTTCCGCTAAGGACGTGACCGTACGGAAGGCCACTGCTGCCGCAAAAGTAAAAGTCAGCCGTAACACTTTTTCCCTGATTAAAAGCGGCGGAATTAAGAAGGGCGACGTCCTCACCGTTGCCCAGATTGCCGGTATCATGGGGTCAAAACGCACCCCCGATTTAATTCCCATGTGCCATCCGATTATTACGGATTCAACATCCGTCCGCTGTAAATTAAATGAAGAAGACTTAAGTGTTGATATCGAATCCACCGTTATCTGTACCGGAAGAACCGGTGTGGAAATGGAAGCCATCTGTGCATGTTCCGTAGCTGCCATGACCGTTTACGATATGTGCAAAGCCGTTCAGAGAGATATCGAAATCACCGATATCCGGCTTATGAGCAAATCCGGCGGCATCCACGGGGACTATGTCCGTTCCGGTATAAAACCGAGTCTCGATGCATGGATCGCAGAAGCAAAGGCATCGGAAGATGCTTCCCATATCGGAATGTTTCTTTTTCATAACGGAGTGGTACGGGCAGATTCCCGTGCCCGTGTCAGGGAGAATGATACCGAAAGCCTGCCGGTAACGGAAATGGAATTTTCGGCAGATCTTTCAAAAGCAGATCTTGCCATAAAGGAAACTCTTTTGCTTCCCGGTATTTACTATGTGAAAGTATGGCTGAATGAAGGCCGGCTTAAAGTCGGGGATGATATCATGCTGGTCCTTGTCGGAGGAGATATCCGGCCACATGTAATCGATGCACTTCAGTTTCTTGTAGGGAAGCTGAAAACCGAATGTGTTTCCGAGAAGGAAATCAACGGATAAAACGGAGGGGATAACATGACTGCAAAAGGTATTCTGAATCCGCAGGAAATCATGAAAGCGGTTGATCGTTCCGGTGATGAACTCGAACGGCTTGGTGCGGGAGAGCGGGCTTCCCTGCTTGGAAAACTTGCCATTGAAGAAATTCTTCTGATTTTTCAAGAGAAACTCGGAACCGAAGCTTCCTTTCGTATTTATATCCGGACAGGTGTCAAAGGAGTCAAAGCTTCCGTTTCCGCAAAAGGAAAAATGTTTAATCCTCTTGAAGAAGAAAGCCTGATTCTCGATAAACTTTTTAATGACTTTTCCGTTAAGCCGGGCTTCAATCACACAGCAAAAAGCAACCATGTTCTTTTAGTATTTCCGTTTGCCAATTCGCTTCGAAAAACAATCGGTTTCTCCTGGAAATATGCTCTCGGGGCAAGAAGAATCTTTATTTTTGCAATTGTATGCCAGATATTCGCTGCCCTTTTAGGCATCGTTGCGCCGGCTGTCAGTGCCCGTATCGTTGTTTCCTATTCCTCCAGCGAACCGGACCGGATTATAATGCTGGCTATCATCCTTATCGTTGTACAGCTTATACGAAATCTGTTTATGGTATTCAGTAATCTCGGCTATAATAAAGCCTATTCAAAAACACTTTCCTCACTCGAACATGACCTTGTTGAAAACGTACTCCGGGTAAGAAGCCAGTGTATCGATGAGAAAGGAAGCGGAGTTTTTGTCCAGCGAACCACATCCGATACACAGCGTATTGCCAACGGTTTCAACAGTATTGCCGATATGGTGGGAACCCTCTTTAACTATGCCGGCGTCCTCATCGCCATGTGTCTGGTTGACCCCTCCATTGCACTGTTTGTTTTCGGTCTCATTGTTCTTCAGTGTGTCATGGAATACTTTCGCGGCAAGAAACTTGTGGAAGACGATCGTTTATTCCGTAAATCAAACGAACGTGTATCGGGCCTGGTCAGTGAAATGATACGCGGTTCAAAAGACGTAAAATGCATGAACTGCGAGAATCTGTTCGTGGAAAAACTCAATGAAAACATTGTGGATGCTAACGGAAAACGCTGGCACATGCAGAAAAGATCCTGGACATCCAAGCTGTTCCGCTGGGAGTTCGGAGAATTCGGCAGTTTTTGCCTTATCTGCCTTTTGGTTATGTATATCGTCAAAGATCAGATTAGTGCCGTTACCGCTTTGGTTATTTACAACTACTATACGGAACTCGGACCCAATGCGATAAAAGTAATCGGTTCATTTTTAGATTCACTGGCCGACTTCAAGTTATCCAACGAGCGTGTTTACGCCCTTATTAACAGTCCGGATTATCCCAAAGAGAGTTTCGGGAACAAAGAACTGACCACGGTTAAAGGCGATATCGAATTTGATCATGTTAATTTTGTCTATGAAAGAAAACAAAACCGGAAGGTACTAAATGACATGTGCTTCTCCGTGAAGTCCGGCGAAATGGTCGGACTTGTGGGCAAAAGCGGTTGTGGAAAAACGACTGCCTTTAATCTGATTCCGAAACTATATGAGCCGACATCCGGCCGTGTGCTGATTGACGGAGTGGATATCAACGAACTGACAAAGGACTCCATAAGAAATAATGTTACCATCGTACCGCAAAATCCCTATATTTTCAGAATGACCGTAAGGGAAAATTTAAAAATCGTAAGGGATAATATTACCGATGAAGAAATGGAGAATGCCTGCCGCCTGGCCTGTATTGACGAAGATATTAAAGCAATGCCGGACGGTTACGATACCTTAATCGGTGAGGGCGGTGTCAAGTTATCCGGCGGACAGCGTCAGAGGCTGGCCATTGCACGAAGCATGTTAAAAGACAGCAAAATCATTCTTTTTGATGAAGCAACCTCCGCACTCGATAACGAAACCCAGGCTAAGATTCAAAATGCAATCGATAACATGAGAAAAGAAAGAACGGTGATTATAATCGCTCACCGCCTTTCCACCATCGTTAATGCGGACCGAATCATGTTTATGCAAAACGGCAGCATCCTGCAGGAAGGAACTCACGAGGAACTTTTAAGAACCTGTGAGGGCTATCGTACATTTGCCGCTATGGATAAAGAAAAAAATATGGAAGTGACGGAATAAGATTTATTATTTTCCCCCGCATTCGCTTACGGAGCCGGTCAGAATGTCAATGGCATGAGGAAGTGCCGGAAGCACGGCATCAAGACTTTCCAATGCGCCCTTACGGCTGCCCGGAAGATTAATGATAAGCGTCGTGCCACGAATGCCGCATACGCCGCGGGAAAGCATCGCTTTCGGAGTAATGCTCAGGGATTTGATTCGGATTGCCTCCGCCATTCCCGGCACATTACGCTCGATAACGGCCATGGTTGCTTCCGGAGTATTATCACGTACGGATAGTCCGGTCCCGCCGGTAGTAAGAACCAGATCCGCCTTTTTATTATCGCAGATTTCAATCAAAGCAGCTTTCAGTCCGTCCGGATCATCGGAAAGCAGACGCATATCGGTAACTTTAAATCCCGCTTTCTCGATTGCCTCCTTCAGTGCCGGTCCGGAGGTATCTTCTCTTAATCCCTGTGCTCCTTTGTCCGATAATGTAATGATGTTTACTTTGTATGCCATAACCGGCTCCTTTCCCCGTTCGTAACGGGATGTTCTTTTTTTCCCGGAACTTTTGTTTATTCCGGACAGTTTATTATCTTTTCATACTCTTCCTGCGTATTCACATTCATAAGATTCTTTTTTTCCAGACCGGACTGATCCAGATCCGCATATAAGGTATGAACCCGAAAAAGTAATTCACTCAGTTTATAATTCTCCTCCCGAATCAGGGTCTCGATTACCGGGAGCACCGATTTATGATAGACTGCACATACCGGATGGATTTTTCCACCCTCCCTAAACACATATGCATTATATTCCGGTGTGATAAGATTCACCAGGTAAAGTGCCGTTTTCCCCGTAACATACGGCATATCCACGGCGCAGACAAAAAGGTATTCCTCTCTCGCTATAAGAAGTCCTCGCCTGATTCCCTCCATCGGGCCGATTCCCCGGTTCTCATCCACGCACACTCTCAGACCGGTCTTGGCATAGTCCCCTTCCTTCGCCACCGAAATAAAAACTTCCGAAATCCCGTCGCACGTAAGCTCCCCTGCCAGGTGTTCAAGCATGGTCGTCTGTTTCCATTTTAAGGAAGCTTTATCCTGTCCCATGCGGCTTGATTTGCCGCCGGATAAAATCATCGCCGAAATATTCACAATCGTTTCATTTCCTCAGTTATTCGCAAATTTCAATCTGATCCGGATAAGCTTTCACAATCAGGGTAACACCGTATTCCTTTGCAAGGCTTACCGCGTCCGCCGTGGGAACGGCTTTTGAAGCTAAAAGCGGTATTCCGGCATGGATTACATGGTACATCATATCCGCTAAAACTCTTCCGGAAATAAAAAGGAAACATTCCGAAAGATTAATCCCGTTTAAAATGGCATATCCGATTGCCTTAAGTACCGTATTCCGCCTTCCGAAATCCTCGCATGTAAACAGAATTTCTTCCCCGTGTGCAAGAATACAGGCATGAGTTCCAAGCGTGGTATTGTGAACCGGCATTCCCTTGGAAAAGTATTTCGCCGCTTCAAAAATCCATTCCGTTTTCCACTCACTCTCCGGAATTTTATTGAAATCTGTTTCTTTATCTTTTGAATCCTTAAAATCCTTCTTAACAACGCCCTCACGCTTTCCCTGTAAAACCACGTTCACATTTTCGCGGGAATCATCAAAAAGGATTTCTTTGATTTCTTCCTTCCCGGAAATATATCCCGATGTAAACAAGCATCCTACGGTCATTTCCTTAAGATACTCATCGGAACATACCGTATGAATCGTTTTTTCGTCATTAATGCAGATGGAAAGGGAATGTTCTTTCACAAGAAAACTTCTTTTTGTTTCTTTCGTTCCGTCAGACCTGATTACGGTCCGAACCGTTTCTTCCGCAAGACCGTCCATCGTTATATTTCCCGCTTCTTCCATCAGACCTTCCACCTTCAGTTCTCCTGCTTCTTTATACGGACCGCACATACCTTATACTCCGGTATTCTTGCAATATCATCCAGTTCGGCATTCGTAATCATATTAACGGGAGAATCCTCAAAATGGAAAGGCATCCAGGTTTCCCCTTCCGAAACCTTCCTGCCCACATGGGCCGTGGCGGTAATCTCTCCTCTTCTGCTGCTTACGATAATCCTCTCACCGTTCTCAATACCGAGTTTTTCGGCATCCTTATAATTGATTTCGATAAATCCTTCCCCTGCTAAGTCCACCAGTCCCTTCGAACGGGCCGTCATGGCCGCCGCATTATAATGATAAAGGATTCGTCCCGTGGAAAGAATAAACGGATATTCCTCATCCGGCAGTTCCCTTGATTCATTAAATGCTGCGGGATAGAGCAAAACCTTTCCTCTTACCGGTTTTCCCACATGCAAGATGGGCGTTCCGGGGTGATTTTTATCCGGACACGGCCACTGAATACCGCCATCCCGGTCAAGTCTTTCGTGACTGATTCCGTGAAAGCTCGGCGTTACGGATGCGATTTCATCCATAATCTGAGCCGGCGTCATAAACTTCTGCGGATATCCCATGGCATTCATAAGATCCGTAATAATTTCCGTATCCGGTCTCATGTCGCCCCGAAGCGTTACCGCCCTGCGGATTCTCTGTACACGTCTCTCGGTGTTGGTAAAGGTACCTTCCTTCTCCGCATAGCTGATTCCGGGAAGAATAACATCCGCATATTTCGCGGTTTTGGTCATGAAAAGATCCTGTACAACCAGGAAATCCAGGCTTTCCAAGGCCTTTTCGATATGATGGGTATCGGGGTCGGATACAATCGGATCCTCTCCGCAAATATAAAGTCCTTTTATTTTTCCCTCAATGGCGGCCGGAAAAACATCCGTTGCTTTCAGTCCCGGTTTTGCACTTAATTTAACACCCCAGGCTTCTTCGAATTTCTTTTGTACTTCGGGATTATCCACTTTCTGATAGCCCGGATAATCCGTGGGCATGGCTCCCATGTCGCAGGCTCCCTGAACGTTATTCTGTCCGCGAAGAGGGTTCACGCCGCATCCGCTCTTTCCGATTTTTCCGCAGATGGCTGCCATATTCGAAAGGCACATAACACCCTCGGTACCGCTCGAATGCTCCGTAACACCGAGGCAGTAGATAATCGGGGCTTTCGGTGCCGTCGCATACATTCTGGCCGCTTCTATGAGTTTATCGGGATCGATATGACAGATTTTCGCAACCTTTTCGGGAGTATACTCCTCTACGAGTTTTTTCAGTTCCTCATAGCCTTCGGTAAACTCATTAATGTAATCATGATCCACCAAATCTTCTTTTATCATGACATGCATCATGCCGTTGATTAAAGCCACATTTGTTCCGGGGCGAAGCTTTAAATGGATGTCCGCCGATTTCGTAAGTCCGATATCACGGGGATCCGCCACAATCAGGCGGGTTCCGTTCTGAACGGCTTTTCGGATTCTCATTCCCACAACGGGATGTGCCTCTTCCGGGTTGGATCCGATTAGAAAAATACAATCAACATTCTTTGTGATGTCCGCTATCGGATTGGTCATGGCTCCCGATCCCAGCGTCCTTGCCAGGCCCGCAACCGTAGCGGAATGGCATACTCTGGCACAGTTATCGGTATTGTTGCTTCCGAAACAGGTTCGTACCATTTTCTGAACCATGTAGATATCTTCGTTGGCGGATCTCGAACAGGCAAATCCCGCCAGTGCTTCGCCGCCATACTGATCCTTGATTTCCATAAAACGCTTTGCCGTGTAGGAAATGGCCTCATACCAGGTCGCTTCCCTGAATTCGCCCGTTTCTCTGTCTTTAATAAGCGGCTTGGTCAGCCTGTCCTTGGAATAGATAAAATCAAAGCTTCCGGAACGTCCCTTGACACAGAGTCTGCGGTGATTGGCCGGTCCGTCAACCGTTTCCACATCAACGATTTTATCCCCTCTTAAAATCAGATTAAACTGACAGCCGGTTGCACAGTGCGGACATGTTGTCTGAACGCGTGTTGCCTCCCAGCTGCGGTACTCCTTTTTCCGTTTCAGATACAGTGCGCCGGTAGGACAGACGCTCGTACAGTTTCCGCAACTCTCACAGCCGTTGGTCTTATAATCTTTTCCGAATGCGGGAAGTACCATGGTTTTATTTCCGCATCGCTCGCCGGCAAGAACACCGTTACAGGAAATGTTCTGACACACGTTTACGCAGCGCTGACACTGGATACATTTATCGGAATCGAAGGCAATATAAGGATTGTCGTCTGCTATTCTCTTAGCCGGGTCCCCTGTCAAAACTCTGGAGCCCTGATATACATTCTTATCCGCCTTATACTGGTTACTTAACTGCTGCAGCCGGCAGGTTCCGTTTGCCGGGCAGTTCATGCACTGCAGTTTGTGATTGGCTAAAAGAAGGTTTAAGATATCCCTCCGGTATTCCGTAAGCCTGTCGCTTTCCGTTGTAATTACCATGCCCTCTAAGCATTTCGTACGGCAGGCGGGAAGAAGCGCATTATACCCTTCCACTTCCACCATACACAGTCTGCACATACCGACATCGGATACCCCCACCAGATAACAAAGGGTGGGAATCTCGATTCCGATTTCCGTGGCAGCATCTAAAATGGTGGTCCCTTTTTTGACCTCTGTTTTTATTTCATTGATTACAACACTGATTTTCTCACTCATCTCCGCGACCTCCTTTCAAAACACCGCAGCCATGGTGGTCACACCGGAGACACCGGCCGGACTCGCGCATGGCCTCTTCATAGGTCATGGATAGTTCTACAGGTTCAAAATTATCTTTACGTTCAAACGGATCTTTCTCCTCAAGTTCCGCCCTCGCCGTCGGAATACAGGGATTCGGAAGTGCTACGGGAATCTCGGGGTTCGTCTTCACCTTATGATGATATCCCAGGTATTCATCGATATTAAATGCCGCAACCTGTCCGGCCGCTATGGCATTGATTGCGGTGGACGGACCGGTAACACAGTCTCCGCCGGAGAATACCCCTTTTAAATCTTTTACCATGCATTCCTCATTTGCCGAAATTCTTCCTCTTTCCACCGGAATTCCCGCTGTTTCAAAAGAAGATACATCGGTCTTTTGTCCCACGGCAAGAATTAAATAATCACACGGGAAGCGGTAAGGATAATTGGAAGAATGCTCCGTTGTCATCATACCGTATTCATCGTATTCTCCCACGATTTCCGGCTGAAGCCAGACGGCACGGACTTCTTCGGTTTCATTGTCCGTTTCGATATTTAAGAAACTGAGTAAAGTACGGAAACGTACTCCCTCCTGCATCGCTCCGGTAATCTCCTCCTGCACGGCCGTATAATCGTCTCTCTTTCTGGTAAAAACATGTACGGACTGTGCTTTTAAACGAACGGCCGTACGGGCGGCATCCATCGCCACGTTTCCGCCGCCGATTAAGGCAACTCTCTTTCCTTCAATCGAGCCAAGTTCACCTTTCGAAACCAGCTGCAGGAAATCCGCTGCCGGAATGACATTCTTTGCATTTGCACCGTCCACGGGCATACGGTTTCCGATTTGTGCACCGAGCGCAAGATAGACTGCGTCCGATTTTTCCCTGATTTCTTCAAAAGAAATGTCTTTCCCGATTTTTGTATTTCCGAGGAAATGAATCTCTCCGGCGGAAAGAATGACATTGATATCCCGGTCCAGAGCCTCCTTCGGAAGACGATACTCCGGAATTCCGTACCGGAGCATTCCACCGGGCTTTTCGTGTTCGTCATAAATCATAACGGAATGTCCCATCAGTGCCAGGTAATAAGCGGCTGTCAGGCCGGACGGTCCCGCTCCGATAATCGCTATTTTCTTGCCCGTGGATACATTTCTCTTTGGCGGATTTACCGTGTCCGCTTTTACGCATTCCACGGCATATTTTTTAAGTCCTCTGATATTGACGGCATCGTCCACTATGGCCCGACGGCACCGGCTCTCACATGGATGCTCACATACCATGGCGCAGGCAGTCGGGAAAGGATTGCGTTCGCGGATTTTTCCGATGGCACCTGCATAATCCTCTTCCTTGATTAACGCAATATATCCCGGAACATCAACATGCGCCGGGCACATGGTCACGCAGGGAATGGTCTGCTTTACATCCGTAACACAGTGATTATTCTTAACATGACTTTCGTATTCATCGGGAAACTGTTCAAGACTGTCTAAAATCAGCTGAGCCGCGGAAATACCGATGGCGCAGTCGGAACTTAAAGCAATCATTTCACACATGTTCCTTAACTTCTCCACGACTTCTTCCCCGGCTGAACCGGCTAAAATACTCTGCAGCATCCTGTCCACTTCAAGAAGCCCGTCACGGCACGGAATACATTTTCCGCAGGACTGATTCATTGAAATCTGAAGCAATGACCGGTAAAGTGCAATCGGGCACATCCCCGGCGGATAGGAATTCATTCTCGAACGAAACTTATATAATACCGTATCGATTCTTTCGTTCATACTGCCTTTCGGCGTCAGTTTCTTCACAATAACATCCTCCTGATTTATTCGTCATCCCGGCCGGCTTCATCCGTTTCCCGGCTTTCTACTCGCCTTTTCTTTAAAAAACGTTTTTCTTAAAAACCGTTTTGGCACAATCGTTTTTACCAAGCAAGAAGGGAATTACCTTCCTCTTCTTTCCCCAAAATACCGAGGATTGCCATTGCAAACGCCGCCGTGCCGGTTACGGGATTATTCATAACTCTCCTGAGAAGTGCGTGAATCGATTCTCCGTTTTCCATTGTTTCGTCAATGAATACTCTCTGCCCTTCTTCCTCGCATGATTTTATTGCTTTTAAAAGTGCCCGGGTCATCTCGCTATGCATATCCCTGACGTATACGGTCTGTCCAACCTTAATCATTTCCGGATGAAGTTCAACCAGCTGACGGTAGGACTGATTCCCTCTTATAATCTTCACGCTCTCTTTATCGTATTCCAAAACGAGCATGGGCTGTGTATTAAAATACTCCCTGACCGAAGCATTGTCTTCATTTACAACCGCTCCGAGATTATGAAGGCTTATGGAACTAACCTTTCGGTTATAATCAATCTCCGCCGGATTCTCAAATCCAATCTGGATGCCCTTTTGGTATCTTTCAAAAATCGTTACCATCGGAATGGGTTTGCAGAAATAATACCCCTGAAGTTTCGTACATCCGATTTCGCTTAGAAATTCTACCTGCTCCGGTGTCTCCACACCCTCGGCAACCGTTTCGGAATTCAAACTCACGGCCATTCTCATAAGTTCGGTAAGGATGACTCTCGACTCGGGTTTTTGATTAAACTGCCTCATAAAACGCATATCAAACTTGATTAAGTCAAAATGGATTTCCTGCAAAAGATCCAGGGAGGAATATCCGCTTCCGAAATCATCCATCCAAACCTGAAAGCCAAGTTCCTGAAAACGCTCAATCTGCATCTTCATAAAGTCAAAATCCTCACCGATAATGCTTTCCGTAATCTCTATGGTAAGCAGGTCTCTGGAAATTCCCGCCGCATCCACGCGGTTACAGATTTCTTCGACAATATCGCAGACTTCAAAATCCGTTCTCGAAAGATTAACCGAGTTCGGAACAAGATGAAGGCCCTCCCGCTGCTGTTTCTTAAGCTTTTCCAGAATGATATCAACCATTCTGAGATCAACCTTGTAGATTAACCTGCTTTCCTCCAGAATGGGGATAAACTCTGCCGGAGAAATCATTCCTCTTTCAGGATCAATCCATCGGCAAAGTGCTTCCTCGTCACACACCCGTTTGTTCGTTACACGGACAATGGGCTGGTAAAATGCCGTAATCCAGTTCTCGGCAATCGCCCGGTCAAGATTGTCGATGACATACTGTCTTTGCACTTCCGTCTCAAGCATGGCATTATCAAAAAAGCTGTAATAAGAACAGTTATCATCCCGGTTTACTTTACAGGCATATTTTGCCCTGTCACAGGCGATGGAACTTTCCACGATTCCCATTGAATCCGGATAGATGCCGGCTCTGACATAAAGCGTTTTTCCGTGGTTCGCTCTTTTCATTTCCTTGAAAACGGATTCCAGCTTATTTTCAATTCCGATTCTTTCCGCGAAAACCGCAAAATGGTCCTGCCCGAAACGGCTGCATCTTCCGTTTCCAAACTGATCTTTCAGAATTTCCGCCATTTGTTTAATCAGTATATCGCCCTCGGAGAAACCGTATTTGGTATTAAAGAATTTCATTCCTGTAAGATCGAAGAATACCACTGCACCCGGAATTCCTTTTTCATGCATAATCTTACGTTCTTTCTCCGCAACCTTGAGAAAAGTTTTCATATTCAGAAGACCGGTCAGATTATCCAGATCTGTTTCTTTGAATCCTGCGCTCTCCGCCTCATCCTTCAGTGCTCGTTTCAAATCGATAAGGCTGCCCCAGTCCGAAATCGCTTCGCCGAGGTTCTCTTCATAGAAACGTCTTTTATCCTCATACATCCGCTCATCCGCAATACGGAGTGCGATCCGGACATTGCGGCATTCTTTCTCAACACAGCCTCCGATGGCAAAGGAAAGATTCTCAAATTCTTTGCCATACTCTTTCACCTTTTCCATCCGGGCGAAGAGTTCCTCTTCCCCGATATCAAGTTTAATAACGGCAAATTCATCTCCGCCGGCACGGAAAACTTCGTTTTCTTCAAAAGCCCTCTTTAGTACTTCCGCCAGATTCTTAAGCATAATGTCTCCCGCAGGATGGCCCTGCGAATCATTAATCCTTTTTAGCCCGTTCATGTCAATGAACAGTACACCGACGGAAGAATCGAAATTCTTTCCCCCTCTGCTTAACTCTTCCACGTAATTATTCATTTCGTTCCGGTTCATGGTACCGGTCAGCATGTCCTTTGAACTTAAAATCTTAAGCCGGCCCAAAAGCATATAATTACCGAGTTCCGAACCTAAGATAAAGGTGGTGACTTCCAGTGTTTCCTTTATTCTGATGCTCCTCGATGCGTCAAAATTAATTGCCCACATGAATCCCAGCAGCTGGTTTCCGGATTTTAACGGAAAAAGAACGATATTATGCGCACCGGCACTTGTCAGTGATTCATACCAGACCGGATTTCGATCTTTAATCAGCAGCATATCCCTTTCATCTTTTGCAATCAGACAGTTGCTTCCCGCTATGGTGCCGATCCAGGATTCCGCTATGTCGTAGAAATCCTTATTTACATATACATCCATCGGCAAAAGAGAGGTGTCTTTGGACAATGCTTCTCCCAAAACATAACAGTTGCGGTCCTCCTGTTCCATGACCAGGATGCAGCAGTGCTCGGCATCGCATAAATCACGGATTCCACGGATAACATCCGTCATGGTTGAACGAAAATCGTTGGTCCCGCGAAGCCGGATACAGGTAGCCAGAACGGATGATGCAATGTCTCCCGAAATATTTGACATCTTTTCGGCA
>OMRN01000010.1 GCA_900313265.1 uncultured Lachnospiraceae bacterium
AAAACGGCCGTTGTGGAAGGTCTGGCACAGCGTATTGTGCAGGGCGATGTTCCGCAGGGACTGAAGGATAAGAAGATTTTTGCACTTGATATGGGTGCTCTCGTGGCCGGCGCAAAATACCGCGGAGAGTTTGAAGAGCGGTTAAAAGCGGTGCTTGATGAAGTCAGAAAATCGGAAGGAGAGATTATTCTTTTCATCGATGAACTTCATACCATCGTCGGTGCCGGTGCATCGGAAGGCTCTTTGGATGCCGGCAATATGCTAAAACCGATGCTTGCCAGGGGCGAACTTCACTGTATCGGTGCGACAACACTTGACGAATACCGGAAATACATTGAAAAAGATGCGGCCTTAGAGCGTCGTTTCCAGCCGGTTATGGTGGATGAACCGACCGTGGAGGATACGATTTCCATTCTCCGCGGATTAAAAGAAAGATATGAAGTTTACCACGGCGTAAAAATTCTCGATAATGCGCTTGTAAGTGCGGCAACGCTTTCACACCGGTATATTTCGGACCGTTTCCTGCCGGATAAGGCCATCGACTTAGTCGATGAGGCATGTGCGCTCATTAAGACCGAACTCGACAGCATGCCGACGGAACTGGACGAAATGCGCAGAAAAATTCTCCAGATGGAAATCGAGGCTGCGGCGCTGAAAAAGGAAGAGGATTCACTCAGTGCGGAGAGACTCGAAGCGCTCCAGAAGGATTTGGCCGAGGAAAAAGAAAAGTTTGATACGGCCAAGGCACAGTGGGAGAACGAGAAAGCCAATGTGGCCAAGCTCGGCGGACTGCGGCAGCAGATCGAGGAAGTGAATGCCCAGATTCAGATTGCCCAGCGTGAAGGAAATCTGGAAAAAGCAGCGGAATTAAGCTACGGAAAACTTCCGGCATTAAGGAAAGAACTTGAGCAGGAGGAGGCAGCGATTAAATCTTCGGACCGGACACTGCTTCATGAGAATGTTTCCGAGGAAGAAATCGCAAGAATTATTTCGAGGTGGACCGGAATTCCGGTTGCGAAACTGACCGAGAGCGAAAGAAATAAAACACTGCATCTCGAAGATGAACTTCATAAACGTGTCATCGGACAGGACGAAGCCGTGAAACTGGTTACCGAGTCCATCATCCGTTCCAAAGCGGGGATCAAGGATCCGAGCAAACCAATCGGTTCGTTTTTATTCCTCGGACCTACAGGTGTAGGTAAAACCGAACTTGCGAAAACCTTAGCGGCCACGCTTTTTGACGATGAATCCAATATGGTCCGGATCGACATGAGTGAATACATGGAGAAATTCTCCGTATCGAGATTAATCGGAGCACCTCCGGGATATGTCGGATACGATGAGGGCGGACAGCTTACGGAAGCGGTCCGAAGAAAACCTTATTCGGTTGTTTTATTCGATGAAATCGAAAAGGCACATCCGGATGTATACAACGTACTTCTGCAGGTTCTCGATGACGGACGTATTACGGACTCGCAGGGTCGTACGGTAGATTTTAAGAATACGATTTTAATCATGACATCCAACTTAGGCGCGATGGATCTGCTTGACGGAATGGATGAAAACGGCAATATCAGCGAAGAGGCCGAAGAAGCGGTTATGGATAAACTGCATGCGTCCTTCCGGCCGGAATTTTTGAATCGTCTGGATGAGATTATCATGTTCAAGCCGCTTACAAAGGATAATATCGGAAACATTACCGACCTGATCGTGAAGGATTTGAATCATCGTCTGGAAGATAAGGAAATAACGGTTATCATGACCGGTTCGGCGAAGGAATACGTTACCGAAAACGGATACGATCCGGTATACGGAGCAAGACCGCTTAAAAGATATGTTCAAAAGACCGTGGAAACCATGCTCGGCCGGTTAATTCTTGCCGGAGAAGTGTCCATGAAGGATACGGTGGAATTCTATGCCGAAGACGGAGAACTGAAGTGTAAGGTAAAGAAGTAAGAAAGGTACACCGTGCATGCACGGTGTACGCGTGAAAAATGAATAGCGTAAATAAAGTCATGCCCCGCTTTTTTTGCGGGGTATTTGACTTTTCCGGCCGGATTTGCCGCAGAAATAGACAATTACCGGAATGAAAGCCATGAGGAAGCAACTTAAGCTCATAAAAAGATAAAGCATGGCCGCTTTGTCTCCGTGTCTTTGTACGAGATATTCGAGATACCCGGTTGCTCCGATGGCAGCAATGTGAAGAAACCATAAAACCGGATAAACGGCACGGAAGCCGGTTTTCTTTACGGAAAGGATGCTGTAATAAATCATAGAGCCGGCAATGCAGACGGCCGAGACAATCTGAATAATGCTGACGAATCCGTTAAACGGAAAGTAACAGGCATCGTATCTGGTGCTTTCCAGAATAAACTGAACGGCACTGTAGAAAAGGAGGAAAAATGCCAGTGTGGCACCCTCCTTTTTGTAATTCCGGAAATAAAACCAGAGCGTAAAAATGCCGACAAGGCTCATCAGAATAAAGCCGGCCATAAAGGTGGCAAAGCGGTATTCAATGTTTCCCAAGGCATCAGTGGATAAAACGGAAACCGGAAAACGCTGAAAGGCTGCGTGATGAATGACAAATTTGGCCCGGCAGGAATTGTTAAAAAGGCAGGTTAAATAGAAAAATCCCGTTGCAAAGGCCGTCGGCGCCGCAAGAGTGTCCAAAAGAACGGGCAGTTTTTTGATTAACCGTACCGCCCATAACAAAAGTGCCGGAATCAGGATTCCCGGCAGCAGACCGAGAAGGGAAAAGGCCGCGAGATTGAAAGAGTCCAGTGCATCGAAGAGTCCTTCAAACTGGGACTGGTTTGAATACCAGTAAAAAAGCCGGCAGAAGAAAAAGGACGTGATTACCGTTAAGGGAAACAAAAGAAGAAAGGAAGCACTTTTCTTCACTCTGGCCGAATACAAAGAATACGAAAAGAAAAACCATGCGGGAATGGTCAGACCAATCAGAATGGCGTTCCAGGGAATTTGCAGTTTTCCGATAATCAGTGCTGTTTCAGAAATCATGTTAATCCTTGTTTATTTTTGTCAGTCATTTTCATCTTCCGGAATGGCGGTTACAAAATACAGAATATCGCTGACGGTACGTTCCGTATCGAAATCAATCTGGTTCAAAACCTTATGCTGCATGATGATTTCACCGGTCTGCCCGCCGTCCAGGGTGTAGGAATTCTCTACATTTTTGGACATCATGATGTTTCTTAGTTCATCCAGTGTAGCGGTCGGACAACCGTAGCCGTGATTTAAAGCTGTAAGCAGGTAATGGCAGGAACCGCGCTGGGAGAGGGCGGAACGGGAATAACGTTCGTTCACCTGTCCGAGCAGGTAGTTGCTGTCCGAAATATGGGGTTCATAATTGTCTACCAAAACGGGACCGAAGCATACGGAGAAGTTAATGTCATTATCCTTAATGTACTGTTCGGCGGCTTCGGCATTTTTCAACTCACCGCTGTAGGTGAATTTAAGATTTCCGGAACCGTCGATATGACATACTTCGAGTTTATACGGATTGAAGCGGTACAGCTTTTTTTGATATACGGTCATGCCTTCTCCGCGGAAACGGTAGAAATCGCCGTTCATGGCTACGACGGCATTGGTTTCTTTGGAGAGTTCAGACGCGAATTTCTGGATGGAGGATCCAAAGGTGTCCGCGGATAATTTGCGCCGAAACTGCGAAGGATCGGCAACGTATACTTCCGAGAAAGTGCAGAAGTGGCCGAGGCATTTTTCTTTCCAGGTAACGACTAGAATCGTATCGTCGGCATAGTACTGGATTTCTTTTTTGACGAATTCGCTTTCCGGAGAAAAGAACGGTTCCTTATCACCGATGAGACGGGGATACTCGTCAAAGAGCGCAAGAATATCGTTCGGATCTTCGGTTGTGCCGTATTTTTCCGTATTCGGTTTCGGGCCGGCAACCGCATTCTCCGCAATGGTATACACCTTAGGGATGTAGGTCAGTTCTCCGAGTACTTCGCTTTTGATGTTGTTGGAAGCACTGATTCCGGACGGAACGAATCCGGCCAAAGCCAGTTTTAAGCGGTTATCCGGAACGACTTTCCATTCGCCGTCAATATAATTCAGCGTAAGGGTAAGCTCTGTGGAAGAGTAGTATTTGGAAGGATCGGCCAGCACTTTTTCGGCGGCATCCTTATAGACTTTCTCCAAAACCTCGGGACGGTAGTTTTCCTCCGAATCGTATATGTCGGATTTTTTACTGTTTTCTACCAAAACGGCAAGGTCTTCATGGAGCGTATCGAAAATATCCGGAACCGGACGGTTTAAATCAAGGGAATTTAAGCGAATCTGCTGCGTCGCCGTGGTTCCCGAGAGTTCGCATTCACCGACCATTTCATAGGAATAGCTGTCTTTTAAGGCATTCTGGTAAATCATGCCGACTTCATCATTTTCATCGGCTGCGGGGAAAAGTACATCGTCCGAAAGATACATATATGAAGTGGTTCTCTCATCGGACGAAACACAGGCATTCATAAAAAGCTCGGCCGCATGCTTTGGTGTATCGGATGGCAAAAATACCAAAGTTCCGACGGATGATGCCAGAATACAGATATAAATGATTCCTGCCGAGAAAAGTACGGCGAACGTGGCGGGGATTTTTCGGATGCGTTTTCCCGTAACACCGGAATAAATCAGAACGAAGCTTAAGAAAACGACAGATAACAGAAAAACAACCGCAAGGGAATGCGCGCGGTCTAATTTAAGGCTGTTTTCACCGAGTGAGTGAAAAATACTTTTTGCTATTGTCCCAAACGAGTCTGAAGTCATGACTTTTTCAATATATGATATTTTTTCTTCTATGTAAAGTTTTTCAGTATATTTTGGGTGCCTGTCACTTTTGACCCAAAAGTGACAGGCACCCAAAAAAATGAAAAAAGGGGTTGACATGAAAATCAGGATATGATATTTTTACTACGACAGACATAGTACGACAGTCGATACATCGACAGACGAAACAACGACAGACAAAGTAACGACAGCCGTAGTAAAGAAGCCGGAAGCGGTATGAAACCGGAAAAGGAAAGAGTAAGCGGAATCATACAGCCGGATACAAAGAGTAAAAAGAACGGAAATCAGGCGGACGCGTCGGACTTTCGCTCAGAAAGGAAAGAAAATGACAGAAATCAGCAGCGATGTAATTCGCGGATACAATGATACGATGATTCTTTTCCTTCTTTTGAAAGAGCCGTCATACGGATATGAATTATCCAAGCAGATTAAGAATCTGTCGGACGGAAAGTACATAATTAAGGAAACGACATTATATTCGGCATTTTCGCGAATGGAGAAAAACGGTTACATAGAGTCCTTTGTTTCGGAGGCTGCGGATACCGGAAAGAAGAGAACCTACTACCGGATTACGGAAGAGGGACAGCGGTACTACAGTGAAAAATGCGAAGAATGGCAGCTGACGAAAGAAGTTGTGGAACGATTCGTGATGGGGACTTAAGTTCCCAAGGGAAAGAAGAGGGATCGAAAAGAAGGGAAAAGTTATCCGGCCGGATTATACGAAAGAATTACGGGCCGGTTCATGAAGGAGAGAAAAATGGAAGCAATAAGAAATTATCTGGACAATATGTTTGCAAATCTTCCGGGAACGGAAAGTGTTCTTCGGGCCAAAGAAGAACTCTGGCAGATGATGGAAGATAAGTATACGGAATTAATCAGTGAGGGGAAGAGTGAAAACGAAGCAGTCGGAAGCGTTATTTCCGAATTCGGAAATCTTTCGGAACTTGCCGAAGCACTCGGACTGGAAGAGGAAATCAAAGAACAGCAGGAAGAAGAAACCGTACATCCCGGAAGAATTTTAAATACAGAGGATGCGGAAGGATACATTAAGATGAGAAGAGATCAGGCAATCCCGTTCAGCCTCGGCATCGCTCTTTGTATCTTAAGCGTAATCGGACCGATTCTGATAACTTCCGTTTTAAATCTTCCGGATGCATTCGCACCGCTTTCCATGTTTATCACTGTAATGGCGGGCGTCGGACTGATTATTTACGGAAATCATATGAAACGCAAGTGGAAATTCATTCATAAGGAGAACTGTTCCTTATCGATGGAAGCAACCAAATATGTGACTGCCGAAGAGGACCGCTATGACGGAACCTACGTGGCGGAAACGATCATCGGTATCATCTGCTGTGCCTCTGCCTGGATACCGGCTGTCATTTTTGACGAATTTTTATCGATTCCCGATGAACTCAGCGGAGTATTTTTCTTCCTCCTTATCGCAATCGGTGTGTTCCTCTTAATTCATTCTTCCTTATGCAAGAAAGGTTACAAGAATCTTCTGAAGCTGAATAAAAAAGGAACCATGAAAGCGAACTACAAAGCCGGAGCGGAATCAGACGGAGAAACGGCTGGCGATTTTTCCGATAAAACCGTGGGCGAGACAAAGAAGGAAACGAAATACATAAGCCCCCTGGCCGAATTTTTCATGGATGTATACTGGCCGACCGCAATCTGCTTATATCTTTGCGCAAGCTTCATTACCTTCCGCTGGGGCATTACCTGGATTATCTGGCCGGTTGCGGGAATTTTACACGGAGTATTCCGGAAAAATCTGACGGAGTAACCTGACAATATTTGGAAACATACAAATCAATCAGACAGGATGGAATCGGTCATAAGGGACCGGAAAGGAAAAATATGAAAACAGTAAAAACAATATATCTTATCGTAATCATTTCAATCACCGTATTTGTTGTCGGATTCTTCGGAGCCAGAAAAATCCGTGCATTTTCCGGATTATTCTCGGATGCGGATATCGTTAAGGATTCCGTAACGGTAGAGCCGTTTAAGGAAGTAAAACTCGTGGCGGATGTAGCAAACTTTACCATCGTCGAGGGTGATGATTATCATGTGGATTATGAATATCCCGATTCCATGGCATTAAAGGGAAAAGTGGAAAACGAAGTGCTTAAAATCGAACTGAAAGGGAAAAAGAATCAGGGCTTCGGGTTCTTAAAATTCGACAAAAACGGAATCAAGAGCGCAGAGCCGAAAATCACCGTTTATGTACCGGAGGGAACGGAACTTTCCAAAGTGGATCTTACGATTTCCGCCGGTAATGTGAATCTTTCGGATAAGATTTTTGACAGCCTGAAAGCAGACTGTGATGCCGGAAATATCAATCTTAATAAGATTACCGCCAATAAGGTTGAAATTGAAGCGGATGCCGGAAATATCGAAAT
>OMRN01000003.1 GCA_900313265.1 uncultured Lachnospiraceae bacterium
CCGGCTTTTTCTCCCGCGGACAACACCTTCGGAAGCAGATCCGACAGTCCCTTGGAAAGAGCCGTTTCCTTTGAAAGAACATCAAACTTTTCAATCATACCGGTATCATAATTTCCGGTAGAAATATCAATCGGAAACATACCCGATGCATCTCCGACACCGAGTACTTTTTCTCCGGTTAATTTCCAGTGAACGAATCCCGCCAGCGTGGTAAAGAAATCGATATCCTTTACATGCTCCTCTTTATTTAACATCGCCTGATAAAGATGTGCGATGCTCCATCTTTGCGGAATATTATAATTAAATTCCTTTGTCAGTTTTTCGGCTGCCTCTCCCGTAATGGTATTTCTCCAGGTCCGGAAAGGAACCAGCAGTTTTCCGTCTTTGTCAAAAGCAAGATAACCGTGCATCATGGCGGAAATTCCGATGCCCGCAAATCTCTTTACGGTTATGTCGTATTTCTCGGAAATATCTCTTAAAAGATCCGCATAGCAGGTTTTCAGCCCCTCAAAAATCTCTTCCTCGGAATAGGTCCAGATTTCATCCGTGTATCTGTTTTCCCAGCCGAATCCGCCGACGGCGAGAACTTCTCCTTTTTCATCGCAGGCCACGCCTTTGATTCTCGTAGAACCGAATTCGATTCCCAGATATGCTTTTCCCTCTTTCAGTATCTCTTTTGCTCCCATTTTTACCTCCGTATCTTTAATAAACTATTCTGTCTCTGCCGGCCTGTTTTCCCATATACAGTTTTTCGTCGACTTCTCTTATATTTTCTTCCGGACTTTTGTTTAAATCGTATTCCGTCAGTCCGAACGTCATTGTTACCGATATGTTGTCTTCACCGTTTTTCACCGAGATCTTTTTAATCTCATCGCGGACATCGTGAACTTTCACATAAGCGTCGTCTCCGTTCAATCCGGGGAAAATCAGCAAAAACTCTTCCCCTCCCCATCTCGAAATATAGGCATATTCCGCGGCATTTTCCTTAAACACCTGCGAAATGGCTTTAAGTACAATATCTCCGAATTCATGTCCGTATGTATCGTTTACTCTTTTAAAGAAATCGATGTCGCACATGCAGATGCTGAACATGTTTTGGCTTCCGGCAAGATTTTTTAAATACTCATTGGTGCTTCTCCGGTTCTTCAGTCCGGTAAGTGCATCTTCTCCCGCTTCGATTTTCAGCTGCTCGTTGTATTTTACGATTTTTTCCTCCATCTCCTGGCTCTCTTTACTGAACGAGGAAGAAACAAAACTGACGCTTAAGCAGAAGATAAAAATATTAAAAATCTGAATCGGCCTCTCAAGACCGTCCATGGATACTCTTCCTTCATTCCCCTTAAAGAAGACGAGGAAAACCACAAACATAACGAAGCAGACAAAATCGAATAACAGTTTTTTCCGGTTATATCCCGCCTCTCCGAATGAATAAAGAATCATCAGAAGAATTAGAAAAAACTGAAAGCCGCCCTCCCATCCGTACAGCATGCTGCACAGAAAAATCCATATAAATTTCTGTACGACAAAAAACGTTAATACAACCGTTTTGGAATAGCGATAGGACAAAAACAGCGTAAACGCATCTGCGGCTATTACACCGGCCCACAGAATCAGGGCAGGAACGGAATGAATGAAGAAGATTGCCAGAAATAAATTAAACAAAGAAAGGACAATAAAGGAAAGACTGAGTTTTCTTATGATAACCGTCATCCTTCTGGTTTCATTCTTTATCTGCGTTTCTTTATTTATGAGTTCCGATAATTTTCCCATATTCGAAGTGTGCTGCTTTCTCTTTTCGGTTTATAAATATAAACTTTTTTAAAACCGGGCAGGGAGAATCCCCTGCCCGATGATCGCACACGAACAATCGTTTATGATTTTTTCCTCTTGGCTCTGATGCTTAATACAATACTCTGCAGGACAATGAAGAAGCAAAGCATTCCGCCGGTCGTGATGGACTGCCACCACGGATCTTTCAGTCCGCTCGTTACAACGATTTTCTTGATGGTCGTAAGCGTCATAACACCGATGAAGGTACCTGCAACGTTTCCTACACCACCGGAAAGAAGTGTACCGCCGATAATGGATGCCGCAATGGCGTTCATTTCCATTCCTGCCGCATTGGTTGCGTTTCCGGCCCCGGTATGCATTAAGAATACATATCCTGCAATGCCGCTCAAGAGTCCGCAGATTACATAGCTTAAGAAACGGGTTCTCTTAACATTGATACCGAGCATCAAAGCAGATGTCTGGTTGCCGCCGATGGCATAGAAGCCACGGCCGAGTTTATGATATTGCAAAAGTAAAAAGATGAGTACGACACAAAGCAGTGCAACTACCACACCCCACTCCATACGAACCGGAATTCGGTTTCCGTTCGGTGCGGTATAGCCAAGCCAGTCAATCTTAATCTTGCCTTCCAGCAAAGTTTTAAAGTTTAAGTCTCTTAAAAACTGCCAGAATGTAATTCTCTGTGCCGGATCCTTGGAAGTCAGAAGTTCCACAAGATTTACGGTACCTTCCGTATTCACCTTCTGAGGATTAACCGAAAGGATTGTCGTCATTCCTCTGGCAAAGAACATTCCGGCCAGTGTTACGATAAACGGCTGAATTTCCAGGTAGCTGATTAAGTATCCCTGTACCAGACCGAATGCAAGTCCGATTCCGAGAGCAAGCAGCATGGAAAGA
>OMRN01000269.1 GCA_900313265.1 uncultured Lachnospiraceae bacterium
GGATGCAGTCGGACTACGGATGCAGACCGGAAGACATCATTGCCGGAATCGGCCCGTCCATCGGAATGTGCTGCTTCGAAACGGACGAGGATGTTTTTACGGAATTCGTGGAACTGCCTTATCTGGACGATGCGTGGTTTTATAAGAAAGATAACGGTAAATTTGACATTGATTTGTGGAGAATCAATCTGGAGATGCTTTTGTATGCGGGAATTCCGGAGGACCGGGTACATGTTTCGGGACTCTGCACCTGCTGCAACAGCGATGTGTTCTTCTCCCACCGCGCCAGCAAGGGAAAAAGAGGAACCATGGCAGGTATCATTTGCATGAAAGAATAGAAGCAGGACGGATACCGAATGAAGGATTTTTCTTTTCCGTTGGACAGCATTCTTGTCTGGAAAAACGGAAAAATTATAAAAGAGGAATATCAATATCCGTATGGTGAGAAATCTCTTCACCGTATGTTTTCCATGGCAAAAAGTTATACTTCCCTCGCAATCGGTGCATTAATTTGTGAGGGAAAACTTCATCTGACGGATAAAATCGGGGATTTTTTTCCGGAACTGCTTCCGGAAAAGAATGACCCTTTTTTTGATGAAATGACGATTCATGATATGCTGCGGATGCGTACCTGCTTTGCGGTTACCACATATAAAAACAAATTGGATGAAAACTGGGTGGGCAGTTATTTTTCAACAAAGCCGGATCATTCTCCGGGGATGATTTTTAAATACGATACGTCTGCCGCACTGGTTCTTTCCGCTTTGGTTGAGAAGATTACCGGCCGGAACGTGATCGATTATCTTCGGGTTGTTTTCTTAAATGAAGCCGGATTTTCAAAGGATGCTTATTTTATGCCGGATCCGTTCGGGACGGGAAACGGAGGTTCCGGTCTGATGGCTTATCCGAAGGATATTCTTTTAACCGGCACGTTTCTTCTTTCTGCTTACCGGGGGAGACTGAAGAGGGATTATCCGGGTTTGTTTTTAAAAGCGGATTCGGAAAAGTGCACAGATTCATCTGCCGGTTCGGAAAACGGGAATTATGATACCGGGTTTTACGATCGTTTTGAAAAATATATAAAAGATGCCATGAGTTATCATACGGCGACCGTGCACGAGGGAAAGACAAGGTCCGAACGATACGGCTACGGGTATATGTTCTGGATGATTCCGAAAGGCGGTATTATGATGTACGGCATGGGAGGGCAGTATCTGGTTATTTATCCGGATACAAAAACCGTCGTGGTGACAACGGCGGATACCCAGTCGGAAGCCGGGGGAAATCAGAGAATTCTGGATGCAATCGAGAAAGAATATGCCGGGACGGATTCAGTGAGGGAGAGTATGGATTTCGAAACGACAATTCCCGACGGTTTGTCCTTAACGGAAGAAGACAAAAAAAGCGGAATGGACCGTTTTTTCGGAACCTATGAAATTACAAAAAAGGATTCGTATTTTTCCGGATTTGTTTTTGATGAAAAGAAAATTCTTTTCGATACAAAAGAAGGGAAATATGTTTTCTTCTATGAAACGGGACGGTTCGGTGAAGGGAATGTTATCTTTTATCCGCCGGACGACAAAACGGATGATTGCCCGGCCGGATTTACATCGGATTATTCGTTCGGCTTACGTGCGAAACCGGTTTCCTGTGCAATCGCGCGGTATCAGCCGGACGGAAGTATCTATATACAGGCACGCCTTACGGGTGAAGATTTCGGGATGATTCATTTTATGATTGCCGCAAAGGAAGACGGGCAGACTCTTTTATATATCCGCAAGGCTGTTGAATTCTTTCTCCCCTGTTTTAACGGATTCTTCGACGCCCGGAAAGTTGTCAGTGAATAAATTTGTATTTGACGGATTTTACGACCGCAGGTCCTCCTGCGGTCTTGCTGTTTCCGAAACAGAAAACACCGTTTTTTACACCGACCCATCGACCGGCCAGAGCGGGAATTGCGATTTCGGAATCAAAGCAGGAAAGAATGATTTCCTCCGAAGGGATATGCATTGCCCACTGCTCCCGGCCCAGATAATCCGTACGGTCCAGATGATTTCGGTATTCTCTGATGCGAACAAAAATCCGGAATGTTACAAGATATCCGGCATCCTTTAACCGTTCGGAGTCTATCGGAATGCTTTCCGTTGTTTCTTCGGTATGGGAAGTATGGTTGTTGAAATTATATTCCGAAGAGTCCCGCTCGCCGGTTTTCAGATAGTGCTGGTATCCTTTTATGAGGCATAAACGGTATTCATCCAAAGCGGTGCGTGAAACGCAGATTCCGGCATAGGACTGTCCGAGACTTACGATTCCGGCCTGACAGCCGGGTCCGAGTTTTGATAAGTCCATGACGGTTTCGCAGTCAAATTCCGGGGCCGGCCATTTCTGCAGCAGGAGATTTTTCACATCGGACAGGGGGCGTTTATCCTCTTTATAAACAGGCATCAGAAGCATTCCGAGTTCCGGCCGGATTTCGTACCAGGAATTTTCGTAATTTGCGTTCCATTGCCACTGAAGGCCGAGGGAGGAACTTTGAAAAGAGTCGTCACAGTCGGGCCGGGTTTGCGTTACATATTCCGCTCCGGCAGGCTTTGCATATTCCGTGACGGGTTCTCCGAAACTTTCGCCCGGTGCAAAAGAGCCGATGACCGGCCAGTCATCCACCCATGTGAGCGGCTGCATGTGAACAATCCGCCCGCCTGCATATACATCCTGAAAATGCAGAAAATAATTTTCGCCGTTTAACGTATCCACCCAGGCCCCCTGATGCGGACCGTTGACGTCGGATTTTCCCTGCTTTAAAACGATACGGCACTCGTAAGGTCCGTAAATATTCCGGCTTCTTAAAACAACCTGATGGCCGGCCTTGACGCCGCCTGCGGGCGCAAAAATATAATAGAAACCGTTTCTCTTATATAATTTCGGACCCTCCAGTGTTTCGTTTTCCGTGTTGTTTGCATCATAAATAATCCGGAATTCGCCGGTTAAGGAAAGGCCGTCTTCGCTCATTGTTGTCAGCAAAAGAATGCTTTTTCTTCCGCACCTTGAGAAGGCAACGGCACAGATGAGATAAGCTTTTCGGTCATCGTCCCAGAAAGGACAGGGGTCTATATATCCTGCTCCGGACAGAATTTTTACCGGATCGGACCATTTGCCGGTAATGTCCGGTGTTGTGGAAACATAGATTCCTTCATCCGGCATCGGGAAGTAACAGTAATAAAGATTGTTATGATACCGAAGGGAGGGCGCCCATACTCCGCATCCGTGTGTGGGTTCAAAGTAGCGCTCTTCCGGAATTTGCGGACAGACATAGTTGATTACTTTCCAGTTTATCAAATCTTTGGAGTGCAAAACGGGAATTGCCGGCGAGTTTGAAAAACTGGAGGATACCATATAATAATCACTTCCGACACGGATTGCGTCCGGATCGGAGTAATCCCCGTATAAGACAGGGTTTTTGTATTGTGTTTTCGGTAGATTATCGTTTCGGATCATTGTTTTTTCCTTTGCCCCGCATATTTTCCGGACCATTTAATCATGTCATCGTAATATAAATAATATAACCATTTGAATTTTATAATTGTCAAGAGGAACCGGTATGTGATATTTTTTAATCATATGCCGCGGGAAGACGAAGCCGGATTAATCTTCCGGCGTATTCGAAAGCGGTTCCCGATTTGTTCCAATCGTATCGGGCGTGGAATGTAAGAAGCTTTCAAGGCGCCGGGTAACGGTGCCGGCGGTTCCGAAAATAATAAACTCAATTACGGGGGTAATGATGAAAATATTTGATATAGACGGGCCTTTAATGCGTTTTCTGGGTAATGCATTTGACTTTTTTATGATTTTTCTTCTGACGGCGCTGCTTTGCATACCGGTTGTCACGGCAGGTGCGGCGATGACGGCCGCCCAGTATGTATCGATGAAAATAATGAGAAAGGAAGCACCGAAGGTGTTTTCCTCCTACTTTGGTGCATTTAAAAGCAATTTCAGGCAGGCGACCCTTCTTTGGCTGATCCAGCTTGTTATTCTGGCTGTTGTTGCATTTGACTGGATTTATGTGCTGAGTATCGGCTGGGGAAATGTTTTTCTGATTTACAGGGCATTTCTGATTCTTGCAAGCAGTATCGTGGTTTTTGTGAATTTAACGATGTACGCGGTGATTGCAAGGTTTGAGATGAAGGGAAAAGACGTTATGAAAACGTCGTTTATTCTTGCGATGACCAACTTTCCTTTTTTGGCAATCCTCGTTTTGATTATCGGGGCAACGGTCTTTTGCTGTATCTGGTTTTTCAGTCTGCTGCCGGCATTTTTCGTAATCGGATTTACCGGTGCGACGGCTTTTCACGGATTTATTATGAAAAGAGCCTGTGCCAGACTTGAAAAAAAATATGAAGAACTGAACGATAAAGGGGAATCCGGCATAGAATCCGACAGTGAATCCGACGCGGAATCCGACATGAATGAAACCGGGACAGAGCAAGAGGATTAAGACGGACCTTCCGAAAAACGTAACGCGAAAGGGGAATTTTTGAAACAAGCTTCTGAAAAGAATTTTGACAAATAAGAGAATTTTCAGGAAAAGAAGCACACCTTCGGGGTGTGTTTTTTTGTGCATTTTTGCATGGCATAAGAGGCTGGTTTTGCTTTTTTTTTGCGTAAAACGCGGGGGTTTTGTGTAAATGGTTTCATAAATGGCGCAAAAATGGAGATTGTGCAATTTTTACATAGTTATTCTCAAATTCTGTGTATTTTTTTTGAAAAAAATTGTTGCAAAGCATTAAAAAAATGAATAGAATTTACATAAAGAGTGAAAGCGCTTACAAAAAATGAAACTAATGCGGACGGCAAACGAAAACCGGTCGCGGGAACGAAACAAATATCACATTTACAGTTTTCAAAGGAGGAATTACAGATGAAGAAGAAACTTGTATCCGTTTTGCTTGCAACCTCGATGGTACTCAGCCTTGTTGCATGTACGGGCGGTACGGAAGCGACATCCGATGTTGCAACCGGAACATCCGAAGGAGGACAGACAACGGTAGAAGCACCTGCCGGAGATTATGACCTGACCAGCATTAAGATGGTAGTTGACGGAACCTTAACAGCCAACCTTGATAACCGCCAGGATGCTTTCATCGAGCAGTGGCAGGAAGCAATCAAGGAAGAGACCGGAAGGGATGTTACCCTTAACATCAACCAGCTCGATCACTCCGGATATGTGGATGCTGTCGGACGTCTTTTTGCAGGCGGCGATTATCCCGATGTAATGATTATGCCGGCTTCCATGTATGCACAGTACGCCAGCACAGGTATTCTCTGGGATATGACGGATGCTTACAACAATGCAGAGTTCCAGTCGAGAATGGAAAAACCCGAAATTAACGAAGGCTTAAAGAGAGACGGAAAACTTTACGGATTCTCTCCTGCATACGGAAACGGATGCGTTACTTATGTAAAGACCGCATGGCTTGACGCAGTAGGATTAAAGGCTTCCGACATCAAGACATATGATGACTATTACAATATGCTTCTTAAGTTCACGAACGAAGATCCCGACGGTAACGGAAAGAACGATACTTACGGAACCATCGCGGCAGGATTCATGAAAACAGACGAGGCACCTTATATCAATTATCTTCCTGAATTCTGGCAGGACGCTTATCCCGCAATTTATCAGAACGAAAGCGGCGAATGGGTAGACGGATTTACGGAAGATGCTACAAAACAGGCACTTATCAGACTTCAGAAAGCATACAAAGACGGTGTAATCGATCCCGAAACTCTGACCGCTTCCACCAAGATTGCACGTGAAAAATACTTCTCCAACGAGCAGTCCGGTTCTTCAGGATCCTTCGCATACTGGGCAGGTACCTGGTATCAGACACTGACCGATAACCTGGTTAAGAACGATGTGGATACCGAGCTGGTTATGCTTGATCCGATTGCAGAAGTAGGTTCTTATATCAACCGTGAAGCTCCCGTGTGGGTTATCATTGACGATCAGGACGGAGACAATTCTCGTGAGCAGGCAATTTTCGATACTTTTATCGACACCATGTTAGACGGCGGAAAAGTACAGGTTCTTTGGACATACGGTGCGGAAGACGTTCACTGGTCCACAAAGGCCGAAAGTTTTGTACTGAATGCAGGAACCGATAATGAGAAGTCCTATGAGTATGCGGACGGCGAGTTCCACTTAAAGCAGTCTCCGAATGATGCGAATTCTCTTTGGAAGAAGAATGCAATGGATCCCGCACTTGTAATCGCTCCTCTTGTAGGTGAGTATGCTGACTTTACCAGCACTTCCGAACTTGCTGCACAGGGAAATCTCTTCTTCGTTCAGCATTGCAAGGATGCACATCCTTCACCTTCCTGCGAAACGCTGACCAATGAATCCGGTACCATTCAGGATGCACAGAACAGGGTAATCTCCGCCGTTATCGTAGAAGGCAAGGACGTTGATGCCGCCTTAGCGGATTATGAAGCAGAAGCAGGCGCAATCGTTGCACAGGCACTCAGTGAACTGAATGCACAATAATCCGGATTAAAGCGGAAAAAAGTAACTTAAGGCTATACGCAGCAAAGACATAAAGATACTCCCGGGGGAGGATTCCCCCGGGAACAGTATCGAAGGCGATACGGATAAAGACGGTGAGCCATTTATCGAAAACGGATAAATTTGATTTCAAAAGAGTTGAATAAGGCAAATGTGACAGGGGAATTTCGATTTTTTTGAAACGGAGATATCGGAAGATAAAATATTAACGGAAGGAAAACGGGATATGGAAAAAGAACCAAGAAATACGGATTCCGTACAGAACGAAACAAAGGCGGCAAAAGTTGCGGATAATCCGAAAGCAGCGGAGGGCGTTGCCAAAACCCGGAAAGTAAACGAAAGCAAACTCAGGAATGATAGGGTAAAAAATAAGCAGATTCAGGATATCATGCTGAAAGGACAGGCAGCCAATGAAGCCGAAGCGCTTGCTGTCTGGAAGAAAGGACGCAGCAAAA
>OMRN01000325.1 GCA_900313265.1 uncultured Lachnospiraceae bacterium
GCTGTTGCATAAAGTTGGTTTCCTTTTTGGGTGCCGCTGATGGGTGCCTGTCACTTTCGGGTCAAAAGTGCCTGTCACTTTTAGGGTCAAAGTGCCTGTCACTTTGTACGTTTGTCAATTTATATGAGCGAGCAGGGCAGCGTCGAATTCGGAAAGTTCGGTCTTGAAAAGAGGGATTTCCTCGTCTTTTGCTTTCTCGATTATTGCCGGATCCACGGCACTTCCTTCTGCAAAAATGATACAGGCAACATCGGTCAATGTTGCGACGGCAAGTGTATTAGTATTGACTGTAACAGTCACCCAGCAGGCGCCGGCCGGAGCTTTGCCCATGGCAATACTTAATAAATCGCAGCAGAACGGTTTGGTAATTTCTGCCGATAAATCAAGGCCTTCGGTAAGCAGTGTCAGGGATTCGTTACGGGATAATTCTTCTACAGTCATGTTGGAACCTCCATTTTTAGAGTGATAGTTCATTTGATATTGAACCTGTGATAAAAGGTTTTGTTAACAAGTATAAATGGTGCCTGTCACTTTTGGGCTAAAAGTGACAGGCACTTTAATGGCGAAAGTGACAGGCACCGATGTTAAACTCCGCTGATCTGACTGATGTTATCGGACAGCTTATGCAGATAATCTTTTAAAATATAGATGCAGTCGGTTTCTTTCGCAATTCCTTTTACGATGTCTTCAGCAAGACAGCGGCAGGTAGGAGCACCGCAGCAGCCGCAGTCGAGACCGGGGAATTTCTTGCAAAGCTCATCAATCTGATTGAGTTTCTCCATGCTTTCCTTCATATTGTCGGCAAGTTCGAATACCGGTAAGTATTCGACTTCTTTGGTCCAGTGTGCATCGTAAGGATATGTCTTTGCGGCATGCACAGCGGAAACAGGAAGGTATTTGCGGATTTTCTGTAATTTTGCCTTGGCGGCAAATGGATTCTCAACCTGCATAACACCGCCGACACAGCCGCCGTTGCAGGCATTCAGTTCGATAAATTCAAGGTCGGATGAAAATTTCTCATCTTCCAGATCTTCTAAAACACGAATCACGTTTTCGATACCGTCCGCAGCAACATAAGAGTCGGAGAGTAATCCGCCCGCTTCACCGCCGGTGATTCCCCAGCTGATGCCGATTTTTCCGGAAATGGCAAGCTCTTCCGGACGGTTTGCCACGGTTTTCATGGAGTCAACGAGCGCGGGATAAATATCCTTAATGGCAAGCACACAGTCGATTTCACTTTTCTCATGTCCGATCGGGGAATTTGCTGCCGTAACCTTTGAAGGGCAGGGTGAAAGGAAGAAAATTCCGATTTGGTCCGCAGGAAGACCGGTGCGGTCCATGGCACGGGCTCTTGCCTGTCTTGCGGCTAATTCCGCGGGAGTTAAAAGCGGCAGGAGATTTTCCACAAGATTCGGAAAACGCATCTGAATCAGCCGGACAATCGTAGGACATGCAGTGGAAATAAGAGGCCACTGTTCTTTATGTTCGGCGACATATTTGCGGGATTCTTCGGAGATGATTTCCGCGGCTGCGGATACTTCGTAAACATCGTCAAATCCCATGTCTTTTAATGCGGTTAAAAGGATATTGACGTCCTCTAAATGGTTGACCTGTGCGTACAAAGAGGGCGCGGGAAGAGCTACGGAATACTGATAATTGTTGATGGCATCGATAAAGCCTCGCTTTGCCTTCTTGGCATGGTGAGGGCAGATGCGGATGCATTCGCCGCAGTCTATGCACTGATCGGTTGTAATAACCGCTTTGCCGTTTCGGACACGAATTGCCTGGGTCGGGCAGTGCTTGATGCAGTTGGTACAGCCTTTACACTGATTTTCCAGTAAATATACGGATTTGCCGTAGTTTTCCATGAGGATTCCTCTTTCTTATAGTTTAATTTCCATAAGGACCTTCGTACCGACTCCGAGTTTGGTTTCGATATCGATTTTATCGGTATTTTTCTTCATGTTCGGAAGTCCCATACCGGCACCGAAACCGAGATTCCGTACATTGTCCGGAGCGGTAGAGTAGCCGGCCGTCATGGCTTTTGCAATATCGGGGATACCGGGACCTCTGTCGTCTAAAATCATCGTAATTTTGTCTTCGGAAATCTGAATGGTGATTTTTCCGCCGTGCGCATGGATGACCATATTGATTTCACCTTCGTAAAGGGCAATCGAAACGCGGCGGATGACATCCGGGGATACACCGAGCTTTTTCAGTTTTCGTTTCACATCGGAAGAGGCTTCGCCCGCACGGGTAAAGTCTTCGCCGGAAACTTCATAGGTAAATTCCAGAATATCAGCCATCCATTTCTCCTCCTCTTAATCCCGTTTCATATAAAATTCCGCAGGCAGAGAACATTCTGTGAGGAGTAGCAATCAAAGGAATTTCCATTTCTTCGGAAAGTTCCATCATGGCCGGGTCGGGTCTCTTTCCACGCACAAAAATGATACATACGATGTCCATCATTTCGGCAGTACGGATAACCTGAGGATTGCAAAGTCCGGTTAAGAGCACGCATTTGCATTTGGCAAAGGCGAGAACATCGCTCATCATATCCGAACCGCAGGCACTCATTACCTCCCGGTCGAGCTTGTCTTCGCAGGTTAAAGCGGTAGCATCAAGAAGTTTGATTACGTCATTTACTGTCATGTGTAAACCTCCATGTCTGTCTTAATTTGTACCGTTTTTGATGTGAAAGAGGGCACGGTGAACGACTATTTGCCGCAAACACAGCAATACGGTACCAATTGGATTCATTTTAAATAGGGAAATGATAAGGACAAATGAAAATTATTTACGAAAAAATGAAGGAAATCATTTTTCCCATTATGAATAATACTCCAATACCAATAACCCCGATAAATATTATAACAAGCAATGATGTAAAATTCAAATACCGAAAAGTGCGGTTTTTGTGTTATAATGAATCGGATAAAAATGAAGACAGCTATAAAGAGGTGCCCAATGTTTAAAAAGAAACCGGACGAGGTTTTGGAAAATGTAAGAAGCAAACTGATCGGAGAGGATAAAATCTTCGGGTCGGTTATGATAACCACACTGATTTTCAGTTTCCTTTGTTATTTCTACGAAATGATTACCGGGCTCGGATGCCCGGATACACTCTGCGAAGGCGTGCATTTTTACCGGAATTCCGACTATTCCACATCGCAGGCAAGATGGATGCTTCGTTTCATCAACGAAATCGGCGGGAAGAACGTTATTATTCCCATCATCACAATCCTCGGATACTGTTTCATGATCGGAATTGCGACCTATATCATTATTCGCATGATTCATTTAAAGAGCCGGATTTCCGCCGTATTTTTAACGGCCCTGATGGTGAGTTTCCCGATTATCCTGCATCATTTTGCATTTCTTTACATGGCACTTGCGTATTCGTTTTCCTTTCTTGCCGTGGTCCTCGGAATCTACTTTATCAGGAAACGGAAAATATACGGATATATTATCGGCACACTCTGTTTTCTTATGATGCTCGGAGCCTATCAGGCTTATATCGGTGCGGTTTCGGCTCTTGCCGTCGTGATGTTAATCTACGATGCGCTTTACGAAAAAGATTTAAAGAAAAATCTTATCACATTCGGCTTAACAGCCGCCTGTGGACTCGCGGCATGCCTGATTAACCAGCCGTTTTCGAGACTGATGATGAAAATTTATCATACCGGAATGGACGGCAGGGTATCGGATTTTTCCGTGAAGAGTATTTTTGAGAATCTGGGATTTTCGCTGACGTATTCGTACCGCTGGTTTTTCTCGTATTTCCAGTCGGATGTTCTGGCAAGAAAGTATGTCTATGCGGGAATTTTTCTCGTGATTGCCGTGCTTTTTGTACTGGCTTTCATTAAGAAAATAAAAGAAAAATCGACAGCCGGAGCCGTTACATTTGCCGTAGCGACGCTTCTTTTGCCGCTTGCCATGAATTTCCTTGTTGTATTAATGCCGACGAACGGCATGCGCGATATTCTGCGTTACCAGTATGTTCTCATTTTTGTTCTCTTGTTTATCCTGGTGCAGTATAACGAGGGGCAGATTGTAAGCCACATCGCCCATTACGGTGCACTTCTTTTGATGTGCGTCCTTTTGTGGGGATATGTGATTTCGGCAAACTGCACGGCAATGATGTATCAGTTATCCTATGACCACGCCATACAGCAGGCCATGCAGATGATGGATGAAGTTTACGATTTGAAAGAATATGTGCCGAACGAGACGCATATCATCATGGGCGGGGCATTCCCTTACGATACGGTCAAGGAACGCTATCCGAAGATTTTCCGTTTCGCGGAGCAGGAGGGCGGTCCGGTATTCTGGGATAATATGTACGGCATGACGACCTGCCGGTATCATTTCTTTAATGATTTCCTTGGCGTGGATCCGGGCTGGGTTTCGAATGAAGAATATTTGGCGGCGGTACAGTCCGATACGTACGCAAAAATGCCGTGCTGGCCGGAGAGCGGCTCCGTTCGCATGATTGACGGAAATGTGGTTATCAAACTGTGGGAAGGACCGCCTTTATGGTAAGGCCGATTCTTTCGCCATGTGATTAAAACACGATGATGCAAAGCTGAGGCAGTTTTTCATGTGATGATCTTTATGGGGGGATTATGGGAAGGATTATCGGAATTGATTTGGGGACCACCAATTCTTTGGTCTGTTACTGGAATCAGGGCTCTGTATGCATGATTCCGAATTCTTTTGATGAGTATTTAACACCGAGTGTTGTCAGCTTCGATCAAGACGGAACGGTTACTGTCGGAAAGGTGGCAAGAGAAAGGCTGATTACTCATCCGGATTCCACTTTTGAAAGTTTCAAACGATATATGGGACGGAAGCATCATTATACGTGCTTCGGTAATTCCTTTACGTCCGAAGAACTGTCGGCATTTGTATTGAAAAATTTAAAGGCCGATGCGGAGCGATATTTCGGTGAAGAAGTGTCGGAAGCCGTCATCAGTGTGCCGGCCTATTTTGATGACAAGGCCAGAAATGCCACCAAAAATGCGGGACTTCTGGCCGGACTTAAAGTGGACCGTATCATTAATGAACCGTCTGCCGCGGCACTTGGCTACATCGCCAGAACGAAAGAAGAAGCGGGAACGGATGAGTTTGAGGAAAATTCCTATCTCATTTTTGATTTCGGAGGTGGAACGCTCGACGTATCGTTAGTGGATACGTTTGAAAATATCGTGGAGATCATTTCCGTATCCGGCAACAACATGCTCGGCGGAATCGATTTCGACCGTAAAATCGCAGAGCATTTTCTAAAGGAAATGAGTCTCGAAAGAAACGGTATTTCCGAAGAAACATACCGTGTGATTTTAAAATCCGCAGAGAATGTCAAAAGAGAACTGACGGATCACTCACCGGCTAAGATGGTGGTTAACTGCGATGAAGTCCGTGCGGAACTTGAAATTACGGATATCGAACTGGCCGGAATCTGTGCACCGGTACTGCAAAGCATTTATGCGCCTGTTAACAATGTGCTTCGTGATTCCGAAAGGGATATTTCATCCGTTACGGATATCATCATGGTCGGCGGAACTTCGAAAATGCCGATTGTAAAACAGTATCTTGCACACCTTCTGCACCGGAAGGAAATCAGTGTTTTTCATCCGGACTATATCGTGGCGGAAGGCATGGGCGTTTATGCCGGAATCAAGGAAAGAAGCGCGGATGTAAAGGACCTTCTGTTAACCGACGTCTGCCCGTTTTCCTTAGGGACGAATGTTGTCAATAAACAGAACAAGGGAAAGGATTTGTCCTCGTTTATTATTTTGAGGAATTCGCCTTTGCCGATCAGTAAAACGAGTGTATTTTATCCGTCATACGAACAGCAGAGTGTGGTGGATTTTAAGATTTTTCA
>OMRN01000086.1 GCA_900313265.1 uncultured Lachnospiraceae bacterium
CGATTACGAGTCCTTAGGCTTTAATACGGCGATCTCCCAGATGATGATTTTTATGAATGCGGCATATAAAGAGGGAAGCTGCCCGAAAGAATATGCGGAAGGCATCATCAAGATGTTATCCTGTATCACTCCGCATGTCGGCGAGGAGATGTGGAGTATTTTAGGACACGATTCCACGATTGCGTTCGAGCCGTGGCCGGTTTATGATGAGGCGCTTGTAAAGGATGATGAAATTGAAATCGGCGTTCAGGTAAACGGCAAGGTAAAGGATACCGTATTAGTCGGTGTGGACGAGGAAAACGATTCCGCCATCGCAAAAGCGAAGGCTTCCGAAGCGGTCCAGAGAGCGATTGAAGGAAAGACAATTGTCAAAGAGATATACGTTAAGGGACGTATTATCAATATAGTGGTGAAATAATGCTTGGGTGCCCAAAAGATGCGAAGCATCTTTTGGGCACCCAAGGCGCAAAAGTGACAGGCACCCGGGTCGGTGAATAAGAGGCGGAAAGCAAAATGAAAATCATTGTGGTAGGCTGCGGAAAAGTAGGACTTACACTGGTTAAGCAGTTATCGGCGGAAAAACATGATATTACGGTTATCGATACGCGTTCCGATGCCGTTTCGGAAGCGACGAACAGTTATGACTGCATGGGAATTGTCGGAAACGGTGCAAGTTATTCCGTGCAGAAGGAAGCGGATATCGATGATACGGATCTTTTGATTGCGGTTACCGGTAACGACGAGTTAAACCTGTTATGCTGCCTGATTGCAAAGAAAGCCGGTAATACGGCGACAATCGCAAGAGTACGAAATCCCGTATACAGCAAGGAAATTTCCTATATCAAGGAAGAACTCGGTCTTTCGATGGTCATCAATCCCGAGTATGCATCCGCAATCGAAATCGCCAGAATTCTGCGTTTCCCCTCTGCGGATAAAATCGACACGTTCGCACACGGACGCGTGGAGATTTTAAATTTTGTCATTACGGAAGATTCCCCCTTAAAGGGAAAGACGCTGATTGACGTATCCAAGAAGTATAAATGCGAAGTCTTAATCTGCGCCGTGGAGCGCGGAGACGATGCGTTTATCCCGAACGGTCCTTTTATTTTACGTGAAAACGACCGTGTCAGCTTTGTGGCCGCGCCACGGTATGCCAAGGAATTTTTTGAAAAAATCGGCATCGACACACATCAGGTCAAGAATACCATGATTGTGGGCGGCGGTATGATTGCCTATTATCTTGCCATGCAGCTTCGCGGACAGGGCATCAATGTAAAAATTATCGACTCCGACCGAAAGCGCTGCGAGGAACTTTCCGAACTTCTGCCGAGGGCTACCATCATTAACGGAGATGCGACAAACAAGGATGTGCTGACGGAAGAAGGCATTGAAAGCTGCGACTCCTTTATCGCACTGACCGGAATCGACGAAGCGAATATTTTCCTGTCGATGTATGCGAAAAGCGTGTCAAAGGCGAAGAAAATCATTACAAAAATCAATCGTATTTCATTCGACGATATGATTACTTCGTTCCAGGCCGGAAGCATCATCGCTCCGAAAAATATTACCTCGGACTATATTCTTCAGCAGGTAAGACTGATGCAGAATTCCATCGGTTCGAATGTGGAAACTCTGTACAAACTGGTGGATGGAAAGGTGGAAGCACTGGAATTTTCCATCCGGGAACAGTCCCCTGTTGTCGGAATTCCGCTTATGGAACTGAAATTAAAGAGAAATCTTCTGATTGCGTGCATCAACCGCGGAGGCAGTGTCATTACCCCGAACGGACAAAGCACGATTCAGCGTGGAGATACGGTAATTGTAGTTACAACCCAGAAAGGTCTGGGCGATATCAAGGATATTCTGGAATAGGACGGACCGGGGAATGAATTACTCCTTTATAGTCTATATACTTGGTTGGGTATTAACGCTGGAAGCCGGCTTTATGGTACTTCCCTGCGTTACGTCTCTGATTTACAGGGAAAAAACCGGTCTGTGGTTTTTATTGGTGGCAGCCGTTTCGGCACTGGTCGGATTCCTGTTAATCCGGAAGAAACCGAAAAATCCGCAGTTTTTTACCAAAGAAGGTTTTGCGGTTGTCGGACTTTCCTGGATTGCCATGAGTCTTGTCGGCGCCCTGCCGTTTACGTTAAGCAAAGAAATTCCGAATTATATCGATGCCGTTTTTGAGACCGCTTCCGGTTTTACGACAACCGGAGCGAGCATTTTAACGGATATCGAAGCTTTGAGCCATACCGCATTAATCTGGAGAAGTTTTACACACTGGATCGGAGGTATGGGTGTTTTCATTTTTCTGCTTGCCATTCTTCCGATGGCGGGCGGATATAACATGCACTTAATGCGTGCGGAAAGCCCGGGGCCGAGCGTTGGCAAACTGGTTCCGAAAGTTAAGGAAAGTGCAAAGATTCTGTACATTATCTATCTTTCCATAACGGTTGCGGAAATGGTTCTTCTGATTATCGCAAGAATGCCGGTTTTCGATGCCATCTGTATTTCGTTCGGTACGGCAGGTACCGGAGGATTCGGAATCCGCGCGGATTCCTGCGCATCCTATAATGCCGTGTGCCAGTGGATTATTACGATTTTTATGGCGCTGTTCGGCATTAACTTTAACTTTTATTTCTTTATTATCCGGAAGAGATTTAAAGATGCGTTTACCATTGAGGAAGTACGCTGGTATGTGGCTCTGATATTATTAAGCACCGCGCTGGTTACCTTTAACACATTGAGAATTCATAACGGAGTGGGAGTAGCACTTCGTACGGCTGCATTTCAGGTGTCGAGTATTATTACCACCACCGGTTTTGCCACGGCGGATTTCAATTTGTGGCCGTCGCTTTCAAAGACGATTCTCATTATCCTGATGTTAACCGGAGCCTGTGCCGGAAGTACCGGAGGCGGACTGAAGATTTCCCGTTTTATTATCTGGTGGAAGAGCATTAAAAACGAGATAGAGGTATTTATCCATCCCCGTTCGGTCAAGGCGGTCGAGATGGACGGAAAAACCATTGAAAAGGATACGGTTCGTGCCGTGTCGGTATACATGGTTGTATTCCTTCTGGTTTACATGATTTCCGTATTTTTAATATCCTTAGACAAGTTTGACATGGTAACGAATTTTACGGCAATTCTGGCCACGATAAACAATATCGGACCGGGTCTCGGGGAAGTCGGCCCGTGCGGCGGATTTTCCGGATTCAGCTATTTTTCAAAAATCGTTATTATCTTCGATATGCTTGCCGGCCGTCTGGAACTGTATCCGATGCTTCTGCTTCTGACGCCGGGCGTATGGAAGAAGCATTAATGAGACAGGGATCCGTTCAAAGTGATTAGATAAAACAAATGACAACGGATAAAAAGGTACCTGGTGCTTATGACAAAAGACAGCAAAATCCGCAAAAGAATATTTGATATTATTCAAATCGGAAACAAGGAAGATATCCCTTCCGCTGCCTTCGATATTTTTATCACGATTGTTATTTTCTTAAATCTGTTTGCCACATTATTTTCCACTTTTAAGGAATCCGTAAGATTTGAAAATGCCTTAAACATTATCGAAACCGTAACGGTTATTATTTTTACGGTGGAATATGCGCTTCGCGTGCTTACGGCGGATTATCTTTATCCGAAGAAAAATCCCGTTATGGCAAGGGTGGCGTTTATTTTTTCCTTCTACGGACTGATTGATTTATTTACGATTCTGCCGTTTTATCTGCCGGTATTTTTCCCGGCCGGTGCGGTTGCTTTCCGTATTTTCCGTGTTGTCCGCATTTTCCGTCTTTTCAAAATCAATGCGCAGTATGATGCGTTCAATGTCATTATCAATGTCCTGGTCGAAAAGAAAAATCAGATTTTTTCCTGTATCACAATGATTATGATTCTGACTCTGGCGTCTTCGCTTTGCATGTACGGAGCGGAGCATGATGCACAGCCGGAGGCTTTTGAAAATGCCTTTTCCGGAATCTGGTGGTCGGTTTCCACGCTGCTGACGGTCGGATACGGGGATATCTATCCGATTACTCCTTTGGGAAAGGCGCTGGCCATTGTCATATCTTTCTTAGGCGTCGGAATGGTCGCGATTCCGACCGGTATTATTTCCGCCGGATTTGTCGAGCAGTATACCAAAATCAATTCGCTTGCCAATTCCGAGGAAAAGCATGACATTCATTTCGTTATCAGCGATATGAATCAAAACCATGCATGGGTCGGAAAAGAAATAAAGGATCTCATTCTTCCGCCGGAAGTTATGATTGTTGCAATCTATCGTGAAGGAGAAATGATTATTCCGAATGCCAGAATGCGGATCGAAGGAAAGGACCGGCTGATTCTCGGGGCGCATTTCTATGAGGCGGAGGATGATGAAGTTGTCCTGACGGAGATTTTAATCAAGAAGGAAAATCCATGGGTCGGAAAGAAAATATGCGATCTGGATATTACCAGAAAAGAACTGATTGTAAGAATCCGCCGGAAAAATAAAAATATTGTTCCGACAAGTGATACCGTTATTAAAACGGCCGATGTCCTTTTGATGATTTCCGGAAAAAAGGCATAGCACAGGCGGGAAGTTGCCGTTGAAGAGCATGTACAAATATGATAAAATAGGCTTTAAGAATTCGCTCATTTAAATTAAACAGAGGTTTTAGACAGTGAAACTGGATAAATCGGAAAGACGTTCCATTTTGGTTTTTGCCATACTGTTTGTTCTTCTTGTTCTGGTTTTTGTATATACCGTTTTTACATGGAGAATGGATAACACCCAGGAATTCGTGACATCCATTACCAAAGAGGACAGAACGAAGAAAGGCGAAAACAACGAAGATATCAATATTTTTGTTGCAATGACGCAGAAAGAATCCTGGCCGGGCACCGATTCGGATGGAAAATCCACCATCGGCGCGGAGTATGACGGAGTGATTTTTAACAACAGCGGCAAAAATATTGTGGACTGGTCCATGACCATTTACATGCCGAAGAACAAAAACGGGGAACCGATTCCCGGAACCTTTGATTCGAGCTGGAACGGAGAATATACCAATAATGGCGACAATATCACGTTTATTCCGGCGGATTATTTAAATGTAATACCGAAGAATGAGGAAAAAACCTACGGATTTGTCATGTACGCCGGTACAAATCTGGATTTTTCCGAATTTGAAATCTGCGGTTATTACCGGACCATTCTTCCCGAATATCCGGGGTTTTGGATTGCGACTGTCGGATTTTTAATCTGGCTTACCTGGGTAGTTGCCTGGGCGGTTATGGATGCCAGAGCCAGAAAACTGAAGAAGCAGAAAGCACACGATGAGAAAATTATCGAGGAAACCATGCAGGTTTTCGCAAACTTTATCGATGCGAAGGATGAATATACCAAGGGCCATTCAACCAGAGTATCCTTCTATTCCCAGAAGATAGCCAAGAGAATGGGCATGTCGGATGAAGAAATCAAGATGATCGGGTATATGGGACTGATGCATGACTGCGGAAAAATCGCCATCCCCGACGATGTACTCAACAAAAAGGGTGCGTTAACGGAAGAAGAGAGGGAAATTATCAAGGAACATACGACCCGCGGCGGACAGATGCTCGAGAATTTCACTTCGCTTCCGGGAATCCGGGACGGAGCTCTTTATCACCATGAAAGATACGACGGAAAAGGATATCCGCAGGGCTTAATCGGCAAGGAGATTCCGTTATATGCCAGAATCATCAATGTGGCGGATGCCTTTGACGCCATGAATTCGGACCGATGTTATCGTAACCGTCTTCCGAAAAACCGTATTCTTTCCGAACTTCGTAATAATGCCGGAACGCAGTTTGATCCGGAAATCGTGGAATACATGATTGCAATGTATCAGGAAGGCAAGATTTAATGAATTTAGCTGCCCGGTGCGGCAGATAAAGAAAAAAGTATAGAAAAACTATTAAACCGGCGAATTCCGAAGTGCCGTAAAGGTACGGGGAATGGTCAGAAAAAGGAGGGGACGAGAAACCATGAAAAAATTAATCGGTGAATTTAAGGAGTTTGTATCCAGAGGAAATGTACTGGATATGGCAGTCGGTATCATCATCGGCGGTGCGTTTACCGCGATTGTCAACAGTCTGGTAGGCGACATCATCAATCCGCTTATTAACACAATCCTTGGCGGTATCAGTTTTGAAGCTTTGAATATTACGGTAAGAGCTCCGTGGATTAAGTGGCTGAACCTGAACGTGCCATTCTTCCAGAGAAATCCGATTGAGTATCCGATTCTCGGATTCGGTAGTTTCATTGCAGCGGTTATTACGTTCTTTATTACCGCACTTGCATTATTCATTTTGATTAAGTCCATTAACAAGGCGGCCAGTCTTGCAAAGAAGAAAAAAGAAGACGAAGAGGCAGCAGCTCCTACTACCAAGATTTGTCCTTTCTGCAAATCCGAAATCAATATTGAAGCGACCAGATGTCCTCACTGCACATCCGAGCAGCCCAAGGCAGAGCCTGCGGCAGCAGCAGAACCTACGGCATAAAATCATACCGTCGTTTTATGAAAAAAGCATAAGAAAGCCCCACGGAGAAATCCGGGGGCTTTTTTTTAAGGGTGCCTGGCATCCTTATTCGTTTTGGCGGAAAATAATTTCTCCCGTGGAGGCATCCATGGATTCGATGATGGCAAGGGATTCAAGCTGTATGCCGCGGTCCCGGATGATCCGGCCACCCTGCTGGAAGCCTTTCTCGATGGCAATTCCGACACCTTCCAAAGTGGCTCCGGATTCATTGATTAAATCAATCAGACCCATTACGGCACAGCCGTTCGCCAGAAAATCATCGATGATGAGGATGTGGTCGTCGGGAGATAGGAATTTTTTCGAAACGATGATATCGAATACTTTTTTCTTGGTAAAGGATTCTACCTTGGAAGTGAACATTTCACCGTCCAAATTGATGCTGGCCGCTTTCTTGGCAAATACAACGGGAACATTGAAACATTCTGCGGCAACACAGGCAATTCCGATACCGGAAGCTTCGATGGTGAGGATTTTATTGATTGGTTTATCACTGAAAAGCCGTTTCCATTCGAGCCCCATTTCATGAAAAAGCGTAACATCCATCTGGTGATTTAAGAAGGAATCAACCTTCAGCACATTCCCTTCTTTCACAATTCCGTCTTTCCTGATTCGATCTTCCAGAAGTTTCATGACGTTAAAATCCTTTCGTGAAATGACATTATTTACCCCGTTTTTGGAGTGCCTTTCGAGTGCAGATTTATGGTAGCACAGTTTATTGTGTACTTTCAATCTTTTTTGAGGGCATATGAGAGAATTTTTAGTAATTATTTCAATGGCTATCCGATTGACACATCAAATTATCGGGGGGTATACTTTCTTTGTTATTTTTAAAACTGCCGTTTTCCGCTGTTTGAAATGAAAATAAGGGAATCGGTATTTTAAGCCCGACAGGGTTATTAGGAGGAGGACAAAATGAAAAAGTTTTTAAGCGTACTTTTGGTTTGTACCATGGTACTGGGACTTTGTGCATGTACCGGTTCCGGAACCAAAACAAACAATGCATCCGGCATTAAGGCAGGATTTATTTTCCTTCATGATGAGAATTCAACTTATGATTTAAACTTCATCAATGCAGCGAAAGAAGCCTGCGATAAACTGGGCATTGAATATGTATTAAAGACCAACATTCCCGAAGGTCAGGAGTGCTACGATGCAGCCTGCGAACTTGCGGATTCGGGATGCAACTTCGTATTTGCGGACAGTTTCGGTCATGAAGATTACATGATTGAGGCTGCAAAAGAGTATCCGGATGTACAGTTCTGCCATGCAACCGGAACCAAGGCTCATACCGAGCTTCTTCCGAACTTCCACAACGCATTTGCTTCCATCTATGAAGGAAGATATTTAGCAGGTGTGGCAGCAGGAATGAAACTGAATGAAATGATTGATAACGGTGAGATTACTCCCGATCAGGCAAAAATCGGATACATCGGTGCATACACCTATGCCGAGGTTATTTCCGGTTATACTTCTTTCTTCCTCGGAGTTCGTTCCGAGTGCCCGTCCGCAACCATGGATGTAACCTTTACCGGTTCCTGGTATGATGAGACAGCCGAGAAGGAAGCAGCTACCAAGTTAATCGGCGGAGGATGCGTATTAATTTCCCAGCATGCCGATTCCATGGGTGCTCCTACCGCATGTGAAAATGCCGGTGTTCCGGATGTTTCTTACAACGGAAGCACGGAAAGCGCATGCCCGAATACCTTTATCGTTTCTTCCAAGATTAACTGGGCTCCTTATTTTGAGATGTGCCTTGGCAACCTTGCAGGCATCCCTACCGATTATGTCGGAACCATTTCCACCGGAAGTGTTGAACTTACTTCCTTCGGCTCCGTTGCACCTGCAGTAGGAACCGCTGAAAGAGTTGAAGAAGTGAAAGCCGAGCTTCAGGCAGGTACCCGTCACGTATTCGATATCGAAACCTTTACCGTAGACGGAAAGAAAGTTGAAAGCTACATGGCAGATGTGGATACCGATGCTGCTTATGAAGGCGATCATGAAGTAATCAAGGACGGATATTTCAACGAATCCGGCGACGGACTCAGAAGTGCTCCTTACTTCGATTTAAGAATTGACGGAATTACCCTTCTTGATGAGCAGTATTAATTGAAAAGCGGGATTTTTCCGGGCATGTCCGAACGGAACTACCGTTATTAATTAACGGTGATTTTCGGGCGGATATGCTTGATAGAGAATCCGAAAATGTGATAATATAAAAGGCGGTGACGGTTGTGTTGCCGCCTTTTTGAACGACGGATGTTACGGGAAGGCGAAGCGCCGCAAAAGGGTACTTTTTGGGGACCCGGACGAAAGCGGAAGAAACTCAGGAGAGAATCGCGGGATCAGGAAATGAGCGAAACAGCAATTGAATTTAAAAATATTTCAAAGCAGTTCGGCACCGTTTACGCAAACAAAAATATTTCCCTTAAACTTTATAAAGGGGAAATTCTTGCTCTTTTGGGAGAAAACGGAAGCGGAAAAACAACACTGATGAATATGCTTGCCGGAATCTATTATCCGGATGAGGGAAGCATAGCGGTAGATGGGAAGGAGGTCAGCATCCGTTCTCCGAAGGATGCCCTCAGTCTCGGAATCGGCATGGTTCATCAGCATTTTAAACTGGTAGACGTTCTGACTGCCACGGAGAATGTTATTCTGGGTCTCCCGGGCAAACTGAACATAAAGGAAGCCGAAACGAAAATCCGTGAGATTTGCGACAGATACGGTTTCGTGGTCGATCCGAACAAGAAAATTTACGATATGACGGTTTCGGAAAAACAGACGGTCGAGATTGTTAAGGTGCTTTACCGCGGAGTAAACATTCTCATCCTCGATGAGCCGACGGCCGTTCTGACGCCGCAGGAAGCGGAGCGACTGTTCCGTGTAATCTGGAGAATGCGTAATGACGGCAAAGCCGTAATTATCATCACGCATAAAATGCATGAAGTAAAAGAAATATCCGACCGTGTCGCCATTCTGAGAAAAGGTGAGTATATCGGTGAAATGGCGACGGAGGATGCCGATATTCAGGAACTGACCAATATGATGGTCGGCCGTGCGGTTTCCTTAAACATTGAACGAAAGACGCCGGTTAATCCGAAACCGAAGATTGAAGTGGAGCATTTAACCATTCTGGATGAAGAAGGAGTGGCAAAAATCAGTGATGTTTCCTTTACGGCAAACAGCGGGGAAATACTCGGAATCGCCGGTATTTCCGGCTGCGGACAGAAGGAACTCTTAGAGTGTATTTCCGGTCTTGTCAAGCCTCTGAACGGACATGTTTATTACGTGGAAGAGGATGAGAGCAGGACCGATCTTGTTAATTTAAATCCCCTGCAGATTCAGCAAAAAGGCATAGCTCTTTCTTTTGTTCCCGAGGATCGTCTCGGAATGGGTCTTGTGGGCAGTATGGATATTGCCGACAACATGATGCTTCGTTCGTTTCGTTACGGAGCTACCCAGCAGGATATCGACCGGGTAAACAAGTCCCGGTTCTTAGAGAATCTGAAACAGAAAATGCAGCCTTTTACGGATCGTAAAACACCGAGAAACCTCGCACAGACCGTGGTGGAAGATTTAAATGTGGTAACGCCGAGCATCAATACGCCGGTCAGCAATCTTTCCGGCGGAAACGTGCAGAAGGTTTTGGTAGGAAGAGAAATCGCTTCCCATCCGAAGGTGCTGATGACGGCATATGCCGTAAGGGGACTGGATATTAATTCATCCTATCAGATTTATGATTTAATCAATAAACAGAAAGAGTCAGGAACGGCTGTTATTTATGTCGGAGAGGATCTGGATGTTTTGCTGGAGCTTTCCGACCGTATTCTGGTGCTTTGCGGCGGCCGCGTCAGCGGCATTATTGACGGTCGCGGAGCCAATAAGGAAGAGGTCGGACTGATGATGACGAGCATGGGAGGAGAACAAGGAAAATGAATGAGAAAAAGAATCCCCTGTTCCATATAGTAAAACGAAAATCCATGCCGTTATCAAAGCAGATGATGGTACGACTGATTGCCGTGGCCGTTGCGATTGCGGTCTGCGCCATCGTTACGGTAATTACGACGGGAATGAATCCTCTTTCGGTTTTTGCGGCTACGTTCCGCGGTGCTTTCGGAAGCGGACGAAAAATATGGATTACCCTGCAGGATACGGCAATATTGCTTCTGATTGCGCTTGCCCTGACGCCGGCATTTAAAATGAAATTCTGGAATATCGGCGGAGAAGGACAGGTTCTGATGGGCGGTCTGGCTTCCGCTGCCTGCATGATTGTTCTGGGAGACAAAATCCCGGATCCCGTACTGAATCTGCTTATGATTGTAAGCAGTGTATTTCTGGGGGCACTTTGGGGTGCGATTCCGGCACTGTTCAAGGCAAAATGGAAAACGAACGAAACGCTTTCCACGCTGATGATGAACTATATCGCCATTCAGATTGTGGCATTTTTCACCATTTACTGGGAAGTTCCGAAAGGGTCCGGAAAAATAGGCATTATTAACCAGAGCACGAATGCCGGATGGTTAATGCAGATCGGAAATAAGTACCTGTTGCCGATTCTGATTTCGGTTATCGTTACCGTCGGCATTTATATTTATATGAAATATACCAAACACGGATATGAAATTGCCGTAGTCGGAGAAAGCGAGCGTACGGCAAGATATGCCGGTATCCGTCCGGGGAAGGTCATTATCCGTACCATGCTGCTTTCCGGCGGTCTGTGCGGCTTTGTAGGCATGCTTCTGGTGGGCGGTATTCACCACACCATCACGACAACGATTACCGGCGGACAGGGCTTTACTGCCGTTATGGTATCCTGGCTTGCACAGTTTAATCCGTTTACAATGATGGGGGTAAGCCTTCTGATTATTTTCCTGAGTCACGGTGCTTCGGAAATATCCACATCCTGCGGACTGAACCAGTCCTTCGGAGAAATTATTACCGGAATTATTCTGTTTTTCATTATCGGGTGCGAGTTCTTTATTCAGTATAAGGTGATTTTCCGAAAGAAAGAGACGGAAAATACCAAAGAGGGACCGGCCGGACAAAAAGAAGAAACCGGGCAGGATTCGGCGGAAAAACCGGAGAACGAAGCGGGAAATGCGAAAGAAGATTCGGAAGAAAAGCCGGAAAACGAGACGACTCAGGAGGATGAGGAGGTGAAATCATGATTGATTTGGTTGCGTTTATTCCGAGAGCAATCGGACAGAGTGTTCCTCTTTTATTCGGCTGTACGGGCGAAATTATTACCGAGAAATCCGGAAACTTAAATCTGGGTATTCCCGGCGTTATGTATGTCGGAGGAATCTGCGGCGTCATCGGTGCATTTGCCTATGAGCAGGCATCCAAAGGAAACATGGTCGGTATCCTTGCAATCGGCATTCCGATGCTTTGTTCCTTAATCGGTTCGCTTTTGATGGGACTTTTGTACTGTTTTCTTACGGTTTCGCTTCGTGCGAACCAGAATGTAACGGGTCTTGCGATGACAACATTCGGTGTCGGTTTCGGAAACTTCTTCGGAGGTTCGTTAATCAAACTGTCCGGAAGTGATCTGCCTACTATTTCGCTTTCCAAAACAAGCAGTTTCTTCAGCGCGTCCCTTCCGTTTGCGGACAAGCTGGGATGGTTCGGCAAAATCTTCTTAAGTTACGGATTCCTGACGTATCTTGCAATTATTATTGCGGCAGCGGCGGGACTGATTATAAAGAAAACCAGAACGGGTCTTCATCTTCGTGCGGTAGGGGAAAATCCCGCAACGGCGGATGCGGCGGGTATCGACGTTGTACGCTATAAATACATATCCACCTGCCTCGGATGCATGATTGCCGGTCTGGGCGGACTTTACTATGTTATGGATTATGCGAGCGGAATCTGGTCAAACGACGCATTCGGAGACCGCGGATGGCTTGCCATTGCACTGGTTATTTTCTGTATCTGGAAGCCGGGTATCGGCATTCTGGCCTCCATTCTGTTCGGCGGTCTTTATATCGTATATCTTTATATTCCGGCGGGAATGGATCATATGGAGTATAAGGAGCTTTATAAAATGATTCCGTATGTGGTAACGCTTATTGTGCTTGTAATAACCAGCATGAGAAACAAGAAGGAGAACCAGCCGCCGGCCAGCCTGGGTCTGCCGTACTTCCGTGAAAACAGGTAAGAGGAATCCGTATTTTGACAAAATTCCCGGCGGGATAAAAACGTACAAAAATATAAATTTTTTGAGAAGAATCCGCGGTTTTAATGCAGGAAAAATAAAAATTTGTTAGACTTTTAATAGTGGCCGGAAAGGCCGCTTTTGCCCGTAACAGCAGAGAATGAAAGTTTTTGGAGGAAAAAGATGAGTGCATTTATTTTAACAACCGAATCCCCGGCTGATTTGAGCAAGGAATACTATGAAGAGACCGGAATTCCGTATATTCCCTATCATTTTCAGGTCAAGGACGGAGAACTGCTTACCGACTGGGTCGGAGCGGGTATGACGATAGCCCAATTGTCGGATATGATGAATCAGGGTGTGGTTCCGAAAACTTCCCAGCCGAACACGGCAGAATATGAAGAGTTTTTTGAGCCGTATTTACAGGCAGGATGGGATATTTTCCACGTTGTATTTTCGTCCGGACTTTCCGGGGCATATAATGCGTGCCTGGCAGCAGTGGAAGAATTAAAGGAAAAATATCCGGAGCGCAGAATTGTGGCAGTGGACTCCCGTGCGGCAGCACCGGGCTTCGGACTTATGGTGGACGAGGTTTATACCCGTTATAAAAAAGGCGCGTCCATGGATGAGTTGGAGGATTTCGTATTAAAGAACAGAGATCATCTGCAGCACTGGTTCTATGTAACGGATTTAAAATACTTAAAGAACGGCGGCCGAGTATCCGCAGCGAGCGCAGCCATCGGAAACATGCTGAACATCTGTCCTTTGATGTTTGTAGACAAGGAAGGAAAACTGAATGTTTACGAAAAAATCAGAGGCCGCAAGAAAATCATCAATGCAACGGTTGAGAAAATGGTTCAGCATGCCAAAGACGGTACCGGTTATTACGGAAAATGTTTCATCGGACATTTCAATGCTTACGATGAAGCCGTTACGTTAAAAGAGGCGATTGAAGAGCGCATTACCGGAATTGACGGCGGAATACGGATTTTTGAAATCGGAAAGACCATCGGAGCCCATTCCGGTCCGGGAACCATAGCCCTCTTCTTCTGGGGCGATGAGAAAGTCGAGCCGAAGTCATAAGCCCGGAATCATCCGTCGGAATCATAAGTTTAGGAAAAATTAAAAAAATCCTTGCATTTTACGGAAAAGTTTTGTAGAATAACAAGTGCTGTTGAAAGCCGGGGCAATATGCCGAAACGCGGGAGGCAGCACTTGTAAGAATTTAGGGCTATCGCCAAACGGTAAGGCAACGGACTCTGACTCCGTCATTTCAAGGTTCGAATCCTTGTAGCCCTGTAAAGGACTTCAGTATTTCTGAAGTCCATTTTTTGTTGTATTTTCAAGGGTTTCAGGCATTTCGTCCGGTCCTTTTCGGGCCATTTTTCC
>OMRN01000069.1 GCA_900313265.1 uncultured Lachnospiraceae bacterium
AATCTCGGCCCAGCCATAATTCGGGAATGCCGCACGAAGTTCTTTTTCTTCTTCTTTCCCGAGAGTTTCGTCTATGGAAGCCCAGTTACTCTTTGAGGAATACCCCGCCGGCCTCTTGCTTCCGGTTCCGGCAATTTTATTAACGGTATAATTATCATTCTTAAGATATGTCTTGTAATCCGGATCTTTTAACGTAACCGTCATCCAGCCTCTTGAGAGAATATCGGAAGTATAAACATAGCACATTCCGACTTCGAGTCCGAGCGGCGAGAAAAAGATGATATTGGTTTCCTTATCATTTAAGAAGTTTACGATATCCTTATCCGTTAACGGATCCAGTGCCGAATTGTCGCCGTTCTGTGTCAGGCACTGGGAACGGAATTTGGCGCCGAACGAGGAATCGAATTTGGCAATTTCGTCATTTTCAATGATTTTTCCGGCTTGCAAATCTATATTGATTGCATAAATGTACGAATCGAGATTCATTAAGTAATCATCGGTATGAACCACACAGTCAAGCAGGATGCTCATCATTTTATCATCGTTATAGGTAATATACGAATCCACCGTAAACGTGATGGTCTCGAATACATACTGCGAATAAGGCGACGCGCCGTTTAAGAAATTCAGCAGATCCGAAGCACTTCTGTCAAAAATCTCTTCATTGAGTTTATCGACATTCGGAATATTCCCGGAAAGCGAAGCATAGGCAACGCACGCACGGATACGCTGGGCTCCCATCATATCGTCATAGAAATAGTACTCTCTGTTAATCTGGTACCGGTTTTTATAACTTACTTCATCGATACAGTCGCAGAAAGGCTCATAGTAATCGGGGCCCATTTTTGTCGGATCCGCATTGGCATGCGTCTGGTCGAAAACCGTGGACGTTTCATTATAGGTGTCCACGTTATCCGCCAAGAACGGATCGAATGCGCCGGATTTGGTAACGGCATGAACATCCGCCATTCCCTCATAAAAGGCTAAATCCATACCGTCATGGTCGAACCGGCCGTAATGCCTCTTTCCCATTTCGCCGACATACTCCTCGGATTCCTCTTCTTCGGATGTTTTTTTACCTGACGTGGAAGGTTTGTTCGACAATGTCTGCGACGTATGCTGCGCCAGTAACTTGTTGTTTTTGTAAATCGTGATTAACGAAATAACCGGACCGCAGCAGATGGCTAAAAGCAACAGCACGCCGGCCGCAATCACGAGCGGAATCCAGAATTTCTTTTTCTTTTCCTTATGTTCAATCTTCTTGATATTGTCAAGCTGACGTTCCACCGTCTGCTGATCGGCTCCCTGATTTGCCTGCATGTTCGGATTCGGAACATTCGGAGCCGGCGAAACAGGGCCCTGATTTCCGTCAAGAGGTGCACCGGGTTCGGGTGATGCTTCATTTCCGCCCGGCTCATAGCGTAAATCCAGACCGCAGATACGGCAAACGGGCGGTTCCATTAAACCGCCGCATCTGGGACAGAATATAAATCTTGTATCTCGACCGTTATCCATTGTTGTCCTCCGCAAACCCTCGTCAAATCCGTTATCGGGTCGTTTTGTCTTTTTACGGAATAAAGTTCAGTTCCACTTCGCTGAAATATTCCAAAATACATCTTCTTAATAAAATTAACGAATAAGCTACGGCACTTTCGCGGATTTTTGCACGATTTCCCGAAAAATAATGTTTTTCCACCGTAATCTTTCCTTTGACGGAGCATCCGAGATAGACTAAACCGACCGGTTTTTCCTCCGTTCCGCCATCCGGACCGGCTAAACCGGTTACGGATACCACGACATCCGCCTTGTTGATTAACATGGCACCTTTTAACATTTCTTCACAGACTTCACGGCTGACGGCTGTATGTTTTTCCAGCACGCCCTTCTTGATGCCGAGAAGTTTTCTTTTCGCTTTATTGGAATACGTGACGTAGCAAAGTTTCAGCACTTCGGAAACACCCGGAACATTGATTAATCTTCCGGCAACCAGTCCTCCCGTGCAGGACTCGACGGTAGATACCGTTAAGTGATTGGCCAAAAGCAGATCCACAACTGCCTTTTCCAGAGTCACGTCATTATCGGTTGTATAAATATAGGCTCCGAAGCGGTTCTTCAGTTCCCTTACAATTGGCTTGATTAATTTACCGGCATCCTTTTCGGTAGCCGCTTTTGCGGTAATCCGGATATGCACTTCGCCGCATCCGGCATACGTTGCAACGGTCGGGTTTCCGCCGTTTTGCGTAAGATCCTTTATTTTTTCTCCGACGATGCTTTCGGAAATTCCGCACATTTTTACGCATCGTGAGACAATAACCGAATCCGAAATGTCCTTTAAATACCCTTTTACAGACTCTTCAAACATCGGAACCAGTTCTCTTTCCGGACCCGGAAGAAGAATCGCGATTTTGTCATTTTTCTCGATAATAACGCCGGGAGCCGTACCGTTTTCGTTATAGAGAACTTTACAGCCTTTCGGAACATAGGCCTGTTTTTCGTTGCTTGCGGGAGCTTCTTCACTTCTTTTGGCAAAAAGTTCCCGGATACGATTCATCGCCTCCGAGTCAAAAACAAGAGGAATATCAAGTGCCTCCGAAACGGTTTCTTTGGTCAGATCATCCTCCGTCGGTCCGAGTCCTCCGGAAAGAATAACAATATCCGAACGGTTCCATGCGTTTAAAAAAGTCTCTTTTAAACGGCCGGCATTGTCTCCCACTACCGTCTGATAGTAGCAGTCAATACCAAGCGAAGCAAACTGTTCGGATAAATATTTTGCATTCGTATTCAGGATATTTCCGAGTAATAGTTCCGTTCCGACAAAAATTAATTCCGCGGTCATATTTTATTCCTCGCTAATCGGTTTCTTTCAACACACTTCTGTTCTTCACCAGATAATCAATTAATGAGAACAATGTCAGGATGCATACCAGCCACTGAAGCACCGTTCCCACAATGTGAATCTGCGGAATATCCGCAATCAGGAAACATACCATAATCATCTGTGCGGCTGTCTTCACTTTTCCCCAGATGCTTGCCGCAATAACCGAACCTTTCTCGGCTGCCACAAGACGGAATCCGCTGATAATAAAATCTCTGGCAATGATTAACATCACAAGCCACGGATTCACTTTTCCGAGAAGCATGAGCGCAATCAGGGCCAGGTTTACCAAAAGCTTGTCCGCAAGCGGATCCATAAACTTTCCGAAATTGGTCACCAGATTGTATTTTCTGGCGATTTTTCCGTCGAGTGCATCCGTAATCGCGGCCAGAATAAAAATTCCGAGTGCAATCCATTTGCAGTACGGTTCGATTGCCGGTATGTAAAACGGCAGAAATTCCTGATGGTTTAAAATAAAAAACAAAAACACCGGAACCATGATTACTCTAGCCAGTGTCAGTTTATTCGGTAAATTCATCGCATAAAACTCCAATTAAATCATATTCGTTGCAGTCGGTAATACGTACTTTAATCATGTCACCGCTTAAAAAATCCCTGTCGGTATCGACAAAAACAAATCCGTCCACATCCGGTGCATCCAGGTACGTTCTTGCCACAATGACATCGTCTTCGGGAATCCGGCCGACCACAATGGCTTCCATCGTTTCGCCGATTCGATCTTCTGCTTTTTCAAATGCAATATCCTGCTGAATAAGCATAAGCTCTTCCCTGCGTTTTTCCTTTATATCATCCGGAATCTGATTCTCCATTTCGGCAGCAGGTGTTCCTTCTTCTTTCGAATAC
>OMRN01000105.1 GCA_900313265.1 uncultured Lachnospiraceae bacterium
GGAGCGTTTCTCGGAGGATGCGCTTCGTATGATGAGGGCGGTTCGTTTTTCGGCCGCACTCGGTTTTGAAATCGAGGAAAAAACGGCAGAAAGCATAAAGGAACTTGCGCCGACACTGGTAAAAGTCAGCGCGGAGAGGATCCGCACGGAACTTGAAAAAACCGTTGTAAGCCCGAATCCCGACCGGATGAGGACCGCCTACGAACTCGGCATTACCGGAGTTGTTTTTCCGGAGTTTGACCGCATGATGGAGTGTGAGCAGAATAACCGCAATCACTGCTACTGTGTCGGGGAACATACCATTCATGCCATGGAGAATTCAGCGGAGGAGCGGATTTTAAGGCTGGCACTTTTATTCCACGATGTCGGAAAGCCGCTTTGCAAAACGACGGATGAGGAAGGATCGGATCATTTTCACGGTCATCCGGAGGTTTCGGAAAAACTGGCTCATGAGATTATGAGAAGACTGAAATATGACAATGCGACGATTTCGAAAGTCTGCCGGTTATGCCGCTGGCACGACCTTCGCATCGAGCCGAGGCCGAAATACTTAAGGCGTGCCATCAATCGTCTGGGAGAAGATCTTTTCCCGATTTTTTTCGATGTGCAGCGTGCGGATGTGCTGGCGCAGAGCGATTTCAGGAGAACGGAAAAAATCGAATGGATTGAGAAAAACGAACAGGATTATGAGGAAATTTTACGAAAGAGAGAATGTCTCTCCCTTAAGGACCTTGCTGTTTCCGGAAGGGACTTAATCGATGCCGGAGTAAAACCCGGAAAGGATGTCGGGGAAATTTTAAACCGCATGCTGGAAGAGGTTTTGGATAATCCGGAGAAAAATGATAAAGAATATCTGATGAGCATGTATGTAACTCATGAAGAGTAATTCCGTATGAAAGAACCGGAAGTACGGAAGTGTAACAGGAACGGAACCGGTATAAAATAAGATCCGACGGAGAAAATCGATGACGGAAATTACGGTATCCGTAAGGCATCTGGTGGAATTTCTGCTTCGGCACGGCGATATTGATTCCTATCGCACGAGAAGCCCGGAAGATGCCATGCAGGCCGGAAGCAAAATTCACAGAAAAATCCAGAAACAGGCGGGCCCCGGATATGAAGCCGAGGTGCGCCTTGCTGTTGTTGTACCCTTCGGGGATTACAGCGTGCGTGTGGAGGGAAGAGCGGACGGTGTCATTACCGATAAAGACGGCAACGTCACCATCGATGAAATTAAGGGAACCTACCGGAATCTTGATCTTTTAAAAGAGCCGGTGATTACGCATCTGGCACAGGCGATGTGCTATGCGTATATGGTACTCACAGCCGAAAAGTTAAAAGAGATTACGGTACAGATGACGTACTGCAATTTAGAAACCGAAGCGATACGGCGGTTTAAACAGATTCTCACTGCCGAAGAAATCACGGATTGGTTTACGAACCTTATGAAGGAATACGGCAAATGGGCCGAATTCCAGGTTCGCTGGGATGCTCAGATGAAAGAAAGCGTGGGCCGGATGTCTTTTCCGTTTGCGTATCGTAAGGGGCAGGAAGAACTGATTCATAAATGCCTTGAGACCTATGAGGCGGAGAAATTCCTGTTTTTGGAAGCACCCACCGGCTGCGGAAAAACCATTACCACCTTATATCCCGCCATTCAGGTTCTGGGAAAGGGAAAGGTCCGCCGGATTTTTTATCTGACCGCAAAAACCATCGCCAGAACCGTGGCATCGGATACCTTAAATCTGCTTCGGGAGAATGCGCTTCGCATTAAAAGCATTGTCTTAACCGCAAAGGAAAAAATCTGTGTACTTCCGTCCGGTCCGGACTGCAATCCGACGGCCTGTCCCAGGGCAAAAGGTCATTATGACCGCGTCAATGAGGCGATTTTTGATCTGATTACTTCGAAGGATGAGTGGAGCCGTGATGTTATCGAAGAATATGCGGCCAGATACTCGGTGTGCCCGTTTGAGTTTGCCTTGGATGTCAGTCTTTTTGCGGACGTGATTATCGGGGATTATAACTATGTTTACGATCCCCATGTATATTTGCGGAGGTTTTTTGCCGAAGCAAACATGGAGAATTATCTTTTCTTAACCGATGAGGCGCACAACCTTGTCGACCGAGCGAGGGAGATGTATTCCGCATCGCTTCGAAGGGAAGACATGATGGCCCTGGCGGTTTTCATTGAGGAAGCCTGCGAAGGAAGAAAAAGAAGTCCCATTCCGGCAAAGCATGCCACCCGTATTGTGAATGCACTGAATGACTGTGCCGCCTCTTTTCTTCTGGTAAAAAGAAAATGCGACGAGGGATTCTACGTATACGAGGAGGATGAACTGTTTTCCCCGCAGTTAAAAAGTCTTACCCGTTTTACTTCCGTTATGCAAAAATACCTGGAGGAAGATGAAACCAGAAGGGGCGGGGAGCTTCGGAAGGCCGTATTGAATTTTTATTTTGACGTGCTTCATTTCCAGGAGATGTGGGATTTAAAAGAGGATGATTACAAACTTTTTGCCAGAACCGATGAGGAGGGAAGGCTTGAAGTGAAGCTTATGTGCTTAAATCCCCGGAGGGTGATGATGCTTTGCAACGAAAGAGCGAAGGGCGGCGCTTTTTTCTCCGCCACGCTTTTTCCGATGGAGTACTACCGGGAACTTTTAGGCGGCCGGAAGGAGGACCGGGAAAAGAATGCCGCATCCGTTTTTCCGCTTTCGAACAGACTGATTTTAGCCGCATCGGACGTGACAAGCCGGTATGAAGAAAGAACCGATGAGAATTACACGAGGATTGCGGGATATATCGTACGCATGGTGAAGGCGAGAAAAGGAAATTACATGGTATTTTTCCCTTCGTTTGATTTTGCGGAGAAAGTATATGATATTCTGAATCGTAAATATGCGCCGGTCATTTTTGATATTGTCCTGCAGTCGGAAAACATGAGCGAGGAAGAGAGGGAAGCATTTCTTTCGAAATTCGGGGGGAAGAAAAAAGCGGCAGAGCAATCCGAACTGTATCTTCCGGGATTTGCCGGGCCGGAGGGGTCAAAAGGCGGAATCGAAAAAGGATTTCCGGTTGACAGATTCAAAAGATCTTTGGTAGGATTTTGTGTGCTTGGCGGAATTTTTGCGGAAGGAATCGACTTAACCGGGGAAGACTTAATCGGTGTGGCGGTTGTCGGCGGCGGAATTCCCTATGTGACCAAAGAACGGGAATTTATCCGTGAGTATTTCGATGATAAATCGTCCCGCGGCTTTGAGTATGCCTATCAGATTCCCGGCATGAACAAGGTTCTTCAGTCGGCCGGAAGACTGATTCGTACCGAAGAGGACAAGGGCATTATTCTGTATCTGGAAAAGCGTTTTCTGAAAAGCGAATACGAGGGCATGTTCCCTGCGCATATGAAAAAGGACGCGGTTGTGGATGAGAACAGTGTCGGCATGCAGATGGGACGGTTCTGGAAGCACGTTTAAACCGAAAGACGGGAGAAATACAGGAAATACTGTTTTAAAGTTTATCAGATGGACAAATCATTTTTCAAAAAATCCATACCGGCACTGATTTATTATCCGGTTACCATACTGTTCTTCGAACTGTTTTTAAAAATCTTCGACCACGTGAATGCGCCGTGGACGTATTCGATTCTCCCTACCGTATTATTTTCACTCGGCACGGGATTTTTGCTTGCCTTTCTTTTTCTTTTCATTCGTCCGGTGATTCTTTCAAGGATTCTTTCCGGAATAACCGTAATTGCGCTATGGTTATTTTTCTGCATCGAATTTGACATCAATGCCTTTTATAACATGTATTACGGAATTCTTTATGCCTTTTCCATGACCGGTCAGGTGATGGGGGATTTTTCTTCGGTTGTCTATGCATCCGCATTAAAATATGCTCCCTATGAAATCGCGCTGGCAGTTCCGGTTGTCTTATACTTTGTTTTCATGAAGCGGATTATTCCTTCCAGGGCTGAGGCCGGGAAGCGCTTTCCGGGAGTGCTTTTTTTACTGATTCCCGCACTGGTTCTGTTGCTGTCTTCAGACCTTGTCTCGAGATTCGGACCGGACCGGGATTTTTATACCTGCGATTTTTCCGCGCAGGCTGCCGTTCCGTCCTTCGGCTTATTAAATACGTCGCGGCTTGAGATTACCTATGCTCTTTTCGGAATTCCGAAGAGGAAGGAAGAGAACAAAGAGTATGCGCTCTGGAAAGAGGAAGAAGCCGGACAGACAGAGGCAGAAGCGGACGGACCCAATGCAGAAGAAACGAACCCGGGAAAGCAGGGGGAAGGCGGTAAGACGGGAGAAATCAATTCCGGAAAGGCGGAAGGAGAAGGAAAGCAGGGGGAACCGGATTCGGGAAAACCCGGAGAAGGAGACAATAAGACGGAGGAAGAGCCGAAGGAGATTGTCTACGGTTATAATGCGGCTGTGGATTTTGCTTCTTTAATCGAAGAGGAAACGAATCCGACGATTAAAAGCATGCATGAATATTTCGGATCCTTAGAGCCGACAAAGAAAAATGAATATACCGGAATTTTTGAAGGGAAGAATTTAATCTTTATTACGGCGGAAGCGTTCTCTCCCTATGCGATTGACAAAGAATATACGCCGACTTTGTGGAAACTGGCAAATAACGGGTTCGTATTCACGGATTACTATCAGCCGAACTGGTCGCTTTCAACGACCGGCGGGGAGTTTGCCAATATGACGGGGCTTTTGCCGCTTTGGATGAATTCATCCAATTCCTTTTTGGTATCGGCCGGTGACGATATGCCGTATGCACCGGGAAATATGTTTGCCCGTGCCGGGTATGTCTGCAGGGCGTTTCACAATAATTCCTACACCTACTATGAGAGGCATCGCACACATCCGAATCTGGGATATGATTATCAGGGAATCGGAAACGGTCTGGTTCTCCCGAGCAGTACCTGGCCGAATTCGGATTACGAAATGCTTCAGGTTACCATCGATGAAATGGTGAAGGATTATCATTTAAATCACATTCCGTTTCATGCCTATTACATGACGGTCAGCGGACACTGCCCGTACAGCTTCGGCGGAAACAATATGTCCGGGAAAAATAAAGAGTCGGCACTTGAGGCATTTCCCGATGCTTCCATGACGGTGCAGGGGTACATGGCCTGCAACAAGGAACTGGATCTGGGACTTGAATATACGCTGAAAAAACTCGATGAAGCGGGAATTTTGGAAGATACCGTTATCTGTTTAAGCGCGGATCATTATCCGTATTCCATGTCACAGGGCGGAACCGATTATTACAAAGAACTGTCCGGAATCGACGATACCGTAAAGGATATCACGCGGTATAAGAATACACTGATTCTTTATTGTGCGTCGATGGAAGAGCCGGTTATTGTGGATACGCCGTGTTCCTCAATCGATATTGTACCGACCCTGAACAATCTGTTCGGGCTTGAATATGATTCGAGGCTTTATTCGGGTCGGGATATCATGGCGGTGAATTATGAAGTGACAAAAGCCTCGGAGACCATGCCGCTCGTGATTCTGCCGGTTTCGGGAACGAGCGGATGCAGCTTTATTACCGCGGCCGGACGATATGATTATACGAAGAGGGAATTTATCCCGAATAAGGGAGTTACGGTTTCGGATGATTATGTGTCCGAAGTGAATGCGATTATTGCCGATAAGTGGAAATATGCAAGGCAGATTATCGATCTGAATTATTATCATTACGTATTTAAGGATGAGTAAAAACGAAAAACGGTGACAGGCGATAAAAACGGTGCCGATAAAATTGGTGCCAGGCACTTTTGTTTCCAAAGTGTCCGGCACCGTATTGTTGTTATCACCGTTTTATCAATTACTTATCTTTCACATTTCCAGAATGCGGCACTGTAAGCGGGCATTAAGCTTCCGCCGCCGAAATCGTGAA
>OMRN01000001.1 GCA_900313265.1 uncultured Lachnospiraceae bacterium
GATATTCTTCCAGTAATCCTTCATCTTGTAACCGAAGATTCTCTTCATCTCTTTGTAACGAATCAGAATATCGGCAACAAAATCATAACGTCCTTCTTCGTTGCTCTTCTCAATAAGTTCGATTAAGAGACGTCTGCGGATAACATAGATACCGCAGGAAACCGTATTGGTTTTGGCAACCATGGGTTTTTCATCGAATTCTTCGATGCGGCTTTCCTCGTTCATCTTGATGACACCGTAACGCTCAACATTTACGTTCTCCGGCATATCCTTGCAAACGACGGTAATATCCGCTTTCTTGTCGATATGATATTCCAGAAGCTTATTGTAATCCATCTTGTAAACACAGTCACCGGATGCAATTACAACATAAGGCTCATGGCTTCTTTTTAAGAATTCAATGTTCTGATAAATCGCATCTGCCGTTCCGCGATACCAGTTGGAGTTGTCCGCGGTAACGATGGGAGTGAATACATATAATCCTCCCTGCTTTCTTCCGAAGTCCCACCACTTGGAGGAACTTAAGTGCTCATTTAAACTTCTTGCATTGTACTGGGTCAGTACGGCAACCTTCTGAATATGGGAATTGCTCATGCTGCTTAATGCAAAGTCAATACTTCTGTAGCTTCCTGCCACGGGCATTGCAGAAATGGCTCTCTTTAAGGAAAGTTCGCGCATCCTGTGGTTATTGCCGCCGGCTAAAATAATTCCAATCGCTCTCATCCTTAATCACCTGCCTTAATCAATGTTTTTCCGCTGCCTAAGTTTCCGTCCGGATAATCATCCGCTTTTGTGATACCCGATACCACAGAGTTCTTTCCTACCGAAACACCCTTTGGAATAACGGACTTCTCTCCGATTGTTACAAGGCCGTTGTTGTAGATATGAGGATCGGTCTCATTCTGAACTTCCTCTCCCACACCAAGCTTGACTTCATCGTTAATGAGAACGTTCTCGGCAATAATCGCTTTGGTAATCTCGCAGTTCTTTCCGATTTCGGTTTCATTCATAATGATGGAATCGCGAACCACGGTTCCTTCCCCGATGGTTACACCGCAGCCGATAATGGAATTGTATACTTTTCCGTAGATGCTGCTTCCCTCGCCGATGATACATTTTTCCGTAACACTGTCATTGGACAGATACTGCGGAGGCAGGGTATCGGATTTGGTATAAATCTTCCAGTACTCCTCATAAAGGTTAAATACCGGCACGATATCCACCAGTTCCATGTTGGCTTCCCAATAGGAATGAAGGGTTCCGACATCCTTCCAGTATCCGTTGTACTCGTATGCATACAAAGGAGCGCCGTTTTCGTGGCAGTACGGAATGACATGTTTTCCGAAATCCAGATTCGGCTGGGATGCCTTTGCAAGAAGCGCTTCTTTTAATGTCTTCCAGTTGAAAATGTAGATACCCATGCTGGCTAAGTTGCTTCTGGGTTTCTCCGGTTTTTCCTCAAAATCGATAATCTTACGGTTATCGTCCGTAATAACGATTCCGAAACGCTTTGCTTCCTCTAAAGGAACGGGCATGGCGGCGATGGTTACTTCCGCTCCGTTTTTCTTATGGAAGTCAAGCATTACTTCATAATCCATCTTATAAATATGGTCACCGGAAAGAATCAGTACGTAATCCGGATTAAAGCTGTCCATATAATCAATATTCTGATAAATGGCGTTTGCGGTTCCGGTATACCACTCGGTATCCGTACTCTTCTCGTAAGGAGGAAGCACGGTTACACCACCGATATTCCGGTCCAAATCCCAGGGAATACCGATTCCGATATGGGTATTCAGACGAAGAGGCTGATACTGGGTTAACACACCGACGGTATCCACGCCCGAGTTAATGCAGTTGCTTAAAGGGAAATCGATAATTCTGTACTTGCCACCGAATGAAACCGCGGGTTTTGCAACCTTTGCGGTTAACACACCAAGACGACTTCCCTGACCGCCTGCCAGCAACATGGCAATCATTTCCTTCTTGATCATGCTTTCACCTCACACAAATTATTATGAAAGTCCCTCAAAAA
>OMRN01000386.1 GCA_900313265.1 uncultured Lachnospiraceae bacterium
AACCGGCTTATCAGTGCGTTTTGCGATATTCTTTTAGTCGTGGAAGCCAGAAAAAAGAGCGGGACTTATATCACGGTCTGTCAGGCGTTAGAACAAGGCAAGGAGATTTTTGCGATTCCGGGCAGAATCACGGATGCATTAAGTGACGGCTGCAACTCATTAATTAAGGACGGGGCGGGAATGGCATCGGATCCGGAATCCGTTCTGGATGCACTTGCGGCGATGGGGGTCTGGAGCGAAGGTGACGGGGCCGGTTCGGACGGCTTAATAAAAGATTTGCGGGAGTTGGTCATCGAGGAGGATAATCATCCCGACGGAAACAGTAACGGTATTACAGGAACAAGAAAAGCGCTTCATTCGGCGATTCTCAGGGTTACGGAAGAAACACCGAAACCGATTGAGGAAATTCAGGTTTCCCTAGCAAATTTAGGAATCGAAATATCCTATGCGGATCTTCTTTGTGCACTGACGGATTTATGTATTTCGGGAAAAGTGGAGGGGCTCGGCAATTATTACAGAAAATTGTGAAGATTGCCAAAATATGATACTATAAAATGTCACATGATTTTCTTCATACGGGAATCCTGCCATGAAATATATAAGACGCATTTTGTTAATAATAGGGATTTTATTGCTGTTTACGGTAGTAAACTTTTTTGTCGTGCGTTCCCATTATGAATACCGTATTGCCATTCCGAATTACAACGGGGAAGATATTTCCGTTTCGTTAAGCCGGGACGATATCGTGAGAGTTACGGATACCGGTGTTAAAAAAAGGGGGCTTACGAAGGACGGAGCGTATTATTATGTTCAGATGGATGCCCTCTCATCCGGAAAAGTTTCGTTTACAATTCATTCTGCGAATGATTACTTAAACGGAATCATCGTCGATATAAAAGTCTATCCGTCCGGGATTATCTGTGAAGAAGGATATATCGGATCGGTCGGAAATTTAATGATTGTGCGTTATGAGATTGTTTTTCTGTTTCTGTTTGCGGCGGTCAATTTAAGTATTTCCATTGTGAAACATATGAAAATCAATCCGTATTCTTACCGGATTATGTATTATGTCGGAGCGCATACGTTTACCGTCGTGAATCTGCTTCCGTGGGTAATCAGCCTGTTCCCGACCGGGTTTATCTGGAAGGACCGGCTTTTTTCCATTTATTCCAGTATCACCGGCATAGCAAGCAATCTGCCGATTCTGTTTTTTCCGATGATTCTGATTCTGGCAATCCTGCTATCGGTAAGTAATGTGGTACTGATGATTCACGAAGGGTTCCGGCTTCACAACATGCTCGGAATCGGCCTGGGACTGACGTTAATTGTTCTTACGGTTATTCCGTTTTTTATTTATCCGGTTGCGGTCTCCTTTGCGGATGTGAGCAGTAATCTGGCCGTTCATGTCGTGTCGTTTCTCGAGTCGGCGTTCTTCAGCATAGTGACGTATCTTGAATGTATGATGGTCGGAACCGTAATCAGTACGGTGTGGGCCCAGAGGCGCATACCGAAATTCGAGCAGGATTATATGATCATTCTCGGAAGCGGCTTAAGGGCGGACGGAACGGTAACACCGCTTTTAAAAAGCCGTGCGGACCGCGCGGTGTGGTTTGCCGCTAAGCAGAATGAGAAAACAGGGAAGGATTTGATTTTTGTTCCGTCCGGCGGGCAGGGAGAAGATGAAGTCTGCGCGGAAGCCGTGGCTGTCAAAAATTACCTGCTTTCGTGTAATGTGCCTGAAGGGCAGATTCTGACGGAGGAAAAATCCACATCCACCTATGAAAACATGAAATTTTCAAAAGAGATTATCGGGGAAAATGCGAAGGGGAAGGAAGACATTCATATTGCATTTTCGACAACGGATTATCATGTTTTCCGGAGCGGACGATATGCTTATAAACTCGGGATGAATGCATCGGGAATCGGTGCCGGAACAAAGTGGTATTTCTATGTAAATGCGCTGATTCGGGAGTTTGCGGCGAACATGAAGGCACAGCAAAAAAGGCATCTTGTAAATGTCATTTATATTGTGCTTTTGATGGCGATTGTCATTGCACTCAGTTTCCGGTTCGGAATCATGTAGGAAGATTAAACCGGGCAAATTTTTCGGTTTTAATGCCGGAACAAATGTGTAAAAGGGAGAAGAGAAAAAATGCTGGAAGTAAGTCATGTTACCAAGAAATACGGAAAAAATACCGCGTGTGACGATGTGACATTTACGCTGGATTCGGGGAGTTTAACCGTTTTGCTCGGGCCGAACGGTGCCGGAAAAAGCACAATCATGAAATCCATCATCGGATTTTTAAAATACAGCGGGAGTATTGCCGTAAACGGTATTCCGAACAAAACGTCGGAGGCCAGAAAGGTTTTGGGATACATTCCCGAAATGCCGTCGCTTTATTCGACACTGACAGTATCGGAGCATATGGAATTTATTGCAAGAGCCTATAAACTGACGAATTATAAGGAGCGTATCGATATGCTTCTTACGCGTTTTGAACTGGCGGATAAGAAGAAAAAATTCGGCGATGAACTCTCAAAAGGCATGCAGCAGAAACTGAATTTATGCCTCGGTCTTTTACCGGATCCCGATATTATTCTGTTGGACGAGCCGCTTCTCGGACTGGATCCTCATGCTATCAAAGAACTGAAAATCATGATTGAGGAAATGCGTAAGGGAGGGAAAACGATGTTAATTTCCACGCACATCATTGACAGTGTGGATATGATGTGGGACCGTACGGTAATCATGCAGGGCGGCCGGGTGAAGGCCAATGTTACCAGACCGGAGATTGACGGAATGGGCAAAACGCTGGAAGATTTGTTCTTTGAAGTGACGGAAGGAATTGACCGGGAATCCGTAAGTGAACAGGCACAGGCGGAAGATGTACCAACGGACGAAAACGGAAATACGAATACCGCTGAGGGCGGGGAGGCATAATCATGAGACTGTTTATCTATTATGCTTTTCACACGGTCATTAATACTTTACGGAAACTCTTAAAAACCTGGGTAGCCATTATTCTTGTCATTGCTGTAGCGGCCACCATCTTCGGAATTTTGGTGGGACGGCTGGTTCCTTTAGTGGAAAAAAGCATCAAAGGCGAAGATGCACATATCGAGGAAACCGTAGAGGAAGTGACGGAAGAAGAGGGAGAAGCGAAAGAATCCAAATTTTCGATTTTTCTTTCGGAGAATAATCTCACGACTTTCGATGTGGTGGATTTGGTGGTTACGGTGGCATTTTTATTTATTGTGACAATCTGCTTAGCAAGCGTAAACCGCGGCGGGGAGATTTTTAAGCCCGCAGACGTTCCGCTTTTATTTGCATCCCCGATGAAACCGCAGTCGGTTTTAATGTTTCGACTGATGAACAGCCTCGGGATGAATATTATAATCGGATTTTATATGATTTTTCAGATTCCGAATATCGTAAAGAATCTTCATGTAAGCATCTGGAGCGCATTTTTGATGCTCCTTGCCTACATACTGGCACTTGTTTTTTCAACGCTTCTTCAGGTGGCGTTCTATACCTTTTCACGAAATTCGAAGAGCGGAAAAATCAATATCGGAGCAATCCTCATCGGATTTTACGCGCTTCTTGCGGCGGCGTTTTTTGCCTATACGACGATTACAAAGCAGGGGGTCATTGTCTCAGCCTTTACATTCTTTGGAAACAAGCATACCTTCTGGATCCCGTTTTTAGGGTGGATCCGGGGGATGGTTTATTTCTCGGTAACCGGGGAGACGGCGAAGTCCGTGCTTTATACGGTGCTGTTTATCGTTTTCAGCATTCTGACCATTGTTTTAATCTGGAATATCAAAGCGGACTTTTATGAGGATGCAATGTATGCAACCGAACGCGTGGCGGCAAAACTCGAAAACAGCAAAGCCGCTTCCCGCGGAGGTACCGTGATACGTGAGAAAAACCGCAGTGATAAACTGGAAAGGGACGGCTTTAAATACGGAAGCGGAGCGGGAGTATTCTTTTTTAAAACCGTGTATAACCGGCTTCGTTTTGCAAAGTTCCGGATTTTTTCAAAAACGTTTTGCGTAAATCTGCTCGCAGCGCTTGTCTGCGGATGGCTCGGCAGCAGAATTCATAACGCGATGATTGATCCGTTCTTAATTCCGGCAGCAGTCATTATGATTATTGCCTTTTACCGAACACTCGGCAATCCGCTTGAAGAGGATACATCCAGGGAATTTTTCATCCTGATTCCGGAACCGCCTCTTAAGAAAATATGGGCCTCGCTGCTCGGAAGCATTATGGTTTGTGCGATTGATATGAGTATTCCGATGATTGCGGCAGCAGTACTTACGCATGCAAATCCCGGTACCGTGGCTGCGTGGTTTGTTTATATTCTGACCGTATCGCTCTTTGGAACCGCAGTCGGTGCTTTTGTCAGTCTCTCGATTCCGGGAGATCATGCGCAGACGATAAAGATGACGCTTCAGGTGATGTTTGTATATTTCGGAATTCTTCCGTCTGCCGGATTTGTCATTTTCGGAATGATTATGCAAAATGTCGGAATCATGCTGCTTGTCGGATCGCTTTTCAATCTCGTGCTCGGAGGAGTTTTTACCCTGATTACACCGAAGTTTTTAACAAACCGGTAGGTGATGCTGTACCCTTTAAAAATACCTGTCTCCATGGTAAAATATAAAGGATGGGTTGAATAATGAAAAATCGGTTGGAGGAACTGGAAAAATGGATCGAGAGAAATTAAAGCAGAAATACGGAATCAGCAGAACAATTGCCATATTAATGCAGGTTCAGATGTGCTTAGTCGGAATGGGACTGGTTATTTCCGCGTACGGAATGATTAAAGCCGTGCAGTCACCGACCCGTCTGATTGTTTACTGCCTGCAGGCACTGACCTGCCTCGTCATACTGATTTTCGGTTTGTTTTTGTTCACGAAAAGAGATATCCGGTATTTTAAAGGGGTGGTGATTTTCTATGCTGTGCTGGAAGGCGTACGGTGTGCACTGCTTCGTACCGGGGGAGTGGATACCTGGTCGGCTACGCTGGCAAAACTTCTTTTGGTTGCGCTTGCCTGCTGTGCGGTTGTCTTAGGAGAACACCTTGGGGAGGAAAAAAACAGTCCGCTGGGCTATCTGATTGTATTTCTGGAAACCGCACTGTTTCTGATTTTTGCACTGGGATTTCCCGGAGTGGAAGCAAATCTCATTTATAAAATTCTTCCGATTGCGGGTATTTTAATTGCGGGTTCGATTGTACTTTTTAACGAGGCAAAAATCCGGCAGATTAAGTATTTCGAAGAAGAGGAAGGCCGGGAAAATGCATTTGCGCAGAGTGAATAAAAACGCCGGTTCATTAAATCAGCAAATAAGGATAACAAAGCAAAAAAAATTATATCGCAAAAACACAATGTACAGGAAGGGAGAGGGGATTATGTTAAAAGATTATGAATTCTGGTTTGTCGTTGGATCACAGTTTCTCTATGGTCCGGAGGTTTTAAAGACGGTTGCCGAAAGAGCACAGGAGATGGCGGATATATTAAATGCTTCGGGGAATCTTCCGTGCAAACTGGTATACAAGGCAACGATTAAAACAAATCAGGAAGTAAATGATGTGGTTCGCGAGGCGAATTATGACGAACACTGTGCGGGAATTATTACCTGGTGCCACACATTCAGCCCGAGCAAAATGTGGATTAACGGTTTTGTCGATTTACAGAAACCCTATTGTCATTTTGCCACACAGTATAACCGGTCCATTCCGAATGAAGAGATTGATATGGACTTCATGAACTTAAACCAGGCAGCACACGGAGACCGTGAACACGGATTTATTGCGGCAAGGCTTCGCATGCCGAGAAAAGTAATTGCCGGTTACTGGCAGGATGAGGATGTGCAAAAGCGTATCGGAAGCTGGATGCGTTCCGCGGTCGGTGTAATGTTCTCCCGTACCTTAAAAGTAATGCGCTTCGGCGATAACATGCGTGAAGTTGCCGTTACCGAAGGCGATAAGGTTGAAACCCAGATTAAACTCGGCTGGCAGGTTAATACCTGGCCGGTGGGAACACTTGTGGAAAATATGAATGCCGTTACGGAGGAGGAAATCGATGAACTGATGGCGGTTTATCAGTCCGAGTACGAGATGGCAACCGATGATATCGAAACCGTCCGTTATCAGGCAAGAGAAGAGATTGCGATGAAGAAAATGCTCGATGCCGAAGGCTGCAGGGCATTCTCCAATACCTTCCAGGATCTTTACGGCATGAAACAGCTTCCCGGAATCGCAAGCCAGCATTTGATGGCGTTAGGTTACGGATACGGCGGAGAAGGCGACTGGAAGGTTGCTGCGATGACCGCCATTTTAAAGGCAATGAGTGAAGGACAGACCGGCGGTACGGCTTTCATGGAAGACTATACCTATAATCTGGAGCCCGATGCCACATACAGCCTTGGCGCACATATGCTTGAAGTATGTCCGAGCCTTGCGGCGGAAAAACCGCGAATCGAAGTACATCCTCTCGGAATCGGAGACCGTGAAGCTCCGGCAAGACTGGTATTCGAGGGGCATGAGGGTCCTGCCATTGTCGTAAGTTTGATTGACATGGGCGGAAGACTTCGTCTGATTGTACAGGATATTGAGGCGGTTAAACCGATTCTTCCGATGCCGAATCTTCCGGTCGCACGTGTTATGTGGAAGGCAATGCCGGATCTTACGACCGGCGTGGAATGCTGGATTGCCGCAGGCGGCGCGCATCATACGGTGCTTTCCTATGATGTGACGGCAGAGCAGATGAAAGACTGGGCGAGAATGATGGATATTGAATTCATTCATATCTCCAAAGACAGTACACCGGAGAAGATCGAAGAGCAGTTGTTTTTAAACGATCTGGCATGGAAACTGAAATGAAAACAATATACAATAACAGATAAATGACACAAAAAATGATAATCCCGTCATCTTGTGTTGTCTTCGGAGGGAAAAAAGATGAGACGTTGCAGTGCAGCTGCTCCATGCAGAGCTTGAGGAGTCTGTATGGAGAGGAAAAATGAATTCCTCAGGCTTTGCTCTTTTCAAAAATCAATGAAAACGGAGCAAAGAAATGAAAAAGAAAACATCATTAAGAGATTTTTATATTTTATGGAGTACACAGAGTCTGTCGCAGCTTGGCAGTTCGATTACCGCTTTTGCGCTCACCCTCTGGCTTTACGAAAAGACCGGTTCGGCACTCGGTACGGCAGCACTTCGCATATGCACCTATGCACCGTATGTTATTATGAGTATTTTTGCGGGTGCATTAACCGATAAGTTTGACAAAAAGAAAACCATGCTGGTCTGTGATTTACTTGCGGCATTAAGTACCGTTGCGGTGTTTATTCTGTATAAGACCGATACGCTCAGTGTCTGGCATCTGTATTTAATTAATGCCGTTTCGGGCCTTTTGAATACGGTCCAGCAGCCTGCTTCGGAAGTGGCATATACGCTGATTGTTCCGAAGGAGTATTATCAGAAAACCGGCGGCCTTCAGTCGTTGTCAAGGTCGCTTGTGACCATCGGAAATCCGGTGATTGCGTCCGCAATTTACGGATTCGCCGGACTGGATGCGGCAATTGCCGTTGATTTAGTTACGTTCGCAACAGCGTTTGCAGCGCTTGCGTTATTTGTAAAAATTCCGAAGATTTCCTCAGAAGAGGGAAAGAAGGAAAGTATCCTTGAACTTGCAAAAGAAGGAGTCCGATATTTAATAAAGAATCCGCTGATTCTTTATGTGATTCTTTTTATGTCCGGCGTGAATTTTATTGCATCGGCATTCGATGCGGTTCTGCCGGCGTATATTCTTCCGAATCCGAGGGGCGGAAACATCATTCTCGGGATTGTAACATCCTGCTCGGGAATTGCCATGGTGGCCGGAAGCTTGCTGGCGACTTTTATGCCGAAACCGAAAGACCGGGTGAAGGTAATTTACCTGACGATGCTTTTTTCGCTCGGGACAGAGAACTTTCTTCTCGCGTTCTCGAGATATCCGTATCTTTGGTGCATCGGACAGTTTCTCGGGTGGATTTTTGTTCCGGTGATGAGCACGAACCAGAATGTGATTATGAAGAATACCATTCCCGCAAGGCTTCAGGGAAGGGTATATGCCTGCAGAAATACGCTTCAGTTTTTCACAATCCCGATCGGACTTTTATTCGGCGGATTTATGGTGGATGAAGTGTGTGAGCCGCTGATGAGCGGGAGCGGAATGATTCTTCGTTTTCTGTTCGGCACGGGAAAAGGTTCGGGCGCGGCGCTCATGCTTTTTATTCTGGGAGTACTCGGAACACTTATGTGTCTGGTCTTCGGAAACATACTGAAAAAGTATAAGTATTCGGATTAGTACCGAAGGCTTATCTGGAGAGAAAAATGACTTTTTACTCGGAAGGTTTTTTCGGATACGGAGACCCCGGAAATTATATCCCATACGGGCTTGATTACTTTATTCCGATTCTGATTTTAATCGGATGTTCGGTACTGGTTATTTTAAAGAGGCGTCAGATTCGCACATGGCCGGGAGAGGGAAGATTACGTTTTGTTCTTGGCTTTATCATCATTATTGTGGAAATGTCTTATTTCTGGCGCCTTCTTTATGTGGGGCTCGATAACAGCGGTGATACGTCGCTTTTAACGAGGCTTCCGATTCAGCTGTGTGAGTGGGGGGCAATCTGCTCGGCCTTTATGGTGATGTCTTTAAACGATACGCTGTTTGGAATCAATTATTTTAATACCTTTATCGGCGCGGGTATTGCTCTTTTGGTACCACAGACCGTTATTTCGAGCTGTGGTCCGGCATATTATCGTTATTATCAGTTCTGGCTCGAACATGCGCTTCCGATTTTTGTGACGGTTTATGCCATGGCGGTACACGGAAAAAGACCAAGGTACCGTGATTTATGGATCAGTTTCGGCTGCCTTTGTCTGCTTGGAATTCCCGCAACCATTGCCAACATGACAATTCCGGAGGCGGATTATTTATATTTTAAAATGTCTATCCCTTTTATACCGGAGTCCTATCCGGTCAGGGCAGTGATTTATGCTATCCTTATTCTGACTTTATTTCATGTGCTATATTTCGCATGGGTGCTTTTCGAAAGGATATACCAAAAGAAAAGAAAGACGTGAAAAGAGGGCTGTCATTTGACAGCCCTCTTTTAATCGTATAAGCTTATGTGTTGTAAATCAGCCTCCGTTTACAGCAAGGTAAACTAAGAAGATTACTAACTCGAGGATAGAGATTGCACAACCGATAATACCGAAAAGCTGACCGAGTTTTGCCTGCTTATTCTCCGGATCATGACTTTTGGCAAGTCCTCCGACGACGATTGCAGCAATTGAAAACGGACATCCTGCAGCAGCGCAGAGTGATGTTACGGCTCCGAAAATACCCAGAATAAAGGATATTATAGCCATTTTACTTCTTCCCTGATTTTCGTTCATTTTGATTCCCCCTTTGAACCTGATAATTATTAAAAAACCCGCAAATCTCCTGATTGCGGGTTTTCGCAGCTCGTAGCGGAATCGAAGGGGGTCTGACACCTAAAAACCCTATAAAATAAGGAGGCAGAGGCTGTCCAAGTTCCTCGGACCACCCTTTGGACCACTTTTTTCCGCACGATAAAATCCCGCATTTTCGGATTTATATGCTAATAGAATATAGCATGATTTTATAGTCAGAGTCAAGGATATAAAGGGGAGTTGGAGTGCACTATGAAGCAATCATTTTTCTCCCAAAACGAGAAGGGTTTCTCCCAAAATGGATATGATTTTGGGAGAAAAAGGAAATACAAATAGATAATGAGAAAAGCACCCGTTCAATCACAGGTGCTTTTTTTCAATGTTATGTAAAAAATTGGATGGGCGGCGTATCCATCATATCAGGTTCCTCCCCGAAGGGTGGAGTGCAGGGTGCCTTTCCTGCTCGTCAATATTCTTACACCTTTAAAATAGCATGATTTATTGTCAGAGTCAAGGGTATAAAGCTTATAATTCCACCTTCTTCAAGCGACCAGATTTAAGATATGCCTCTATTTTTCCGGTTTTAACGTCAAACATAGTAGCAACATAATGTTGATTGCGTTTTCCGTCAAGTTTGATGCTGATAAAAATGTTATCCTTAAAGATTTTCACAAGTTCAATATTACCGTCGGTATATCCGGCATAATCTGGAGAACTTATTATTTCCGGTAAATAATCAATATACTTTGCAGCAGTGTAATGCTTACGATTGATTAAATGCGTAAGGAGTCCCTTGGAACGATATATACTAAATGCCTGGAAGTCCGTTCCGAGAAGGGCATTTAATTCGGTGTTAAATGTTGCGATTTTGATTAGTTTTTCATTCAAATCTTTATTCTCCTGTAGATTTATTCTTTTTGCCTCGTTGGCTGACACCAC
>OMRN01000167.1 GCA_900313265.1 uncultured Lachnospiraceae bacterium
CAGGAAGTGAGACTGAATGGAAGAGAATAATTTCGAAGAAAATACAAATATTGAAAATGAACCTGTTGAAGCGGAAAAAGTTAAACCCGAAAAGAAGAAGCCGCCCTATGTCTTAATCGGCATTGCGGCGGGCATCGTTATTCTTTTCGTGCTTTCCTTTATTTTAATCAAGCGCTGGGAGGGCAGCAGCGAGTTCTACATCGACACCTCGATTGATGTTTCCACCGAAACGGACGACCGCGTGTCGCTGCTTCCGCCGGAGCTTTACAAGGGCAGTGATGACGGAGAAACGACGGTTGTGATTTTTGGAAATGATACGTTCGGCGATCCGTCGGGCGGTGCGAGCGTCTGCAAACTGATTGCCGCGAACACGAAAGCGACGGTTTACGACTGCACATTCCCGGGCTCGACGATGATGTCTTCGACGCAAAAATATCCGGCCGAAGTGAATCACCCGGAGGACTGGTACTGCCTGTACTGGCTTTGGGAAGCCGTGCAGAACGGGGACTTAAGCATGCAGCATACCGCGATGGAGAAAATGTCCGACCGGATTGATACCGAGCTTTACAAGGAACATCTCGAAACACTCGAATCGATTGATTTTAACGATGTGGACGTGATTCTTTTTGCCTATGACGGGCACGATTACATGGCCGGCTATCCTTACTACCTGCCGGGCGATTTATATACGCCGCACTGCATGAACGGCGTGCTTTACGGCATCGCGGAGAAGGTATCCGCGCACTATCCGGGCATTCAGATGGCATTCATCTGTCCGGGATATTTCTATGCGAAAGACCGCACCGGCAAAACCGGCGGCGCGAACGTGTTAAAAATCAACGGCGCTACATTAAGCGACCACATTCTGTTCATGAAACAGAAGACGGCCGAGTATGGTTTTTCCTATGTGGATGACTATTTCGGAGTGGCGATTAACGAGGACAACTGGAGCGATTATTTGGAAGAAAACAATCCGGTGCCGAATATGGAAGGAAAGAAAATGATTGCGGCGCATGTGCTGAATAAGGTATTTAAGAGGATTGAGCCGTCGAAGAAGAAATGATTATCAGGCAATGGAAACAGGTAATATGGAAACGGTAAAAGGAAAACCGGCAACCGGCAATCAGTAATCAGGGAAAAATTTCAGATACAGAAAGGTTGAAAAATGAGCCAAAAGGATTTTGAGACAAGAGGAATGCACTTTGGGAAGGAAGTTGAAGCTCCGCTTGATATGGATACAAGCCAGACGGCGGACAGCGTGAAGGCGTTTGCCGAACACGGCTCCGGCATGGAGGAGATGGAATACTATGACGAGGAGCAGGAAATTGTTCATCGTAAAGGCAATTCCGGCGTAATTCCGAATCTGGAATTCCTGCCGACGGACAGCATTCGCATGCCGCAAATTTCGGACGATGATCTCGGAATGACAAAAGTAATGCCCTCGAAATCCGCAGCGGATGCGAAGGGAAGCTCTTCCGATGATTTTGATATTGATGCTTTTCCGGAAATCGAATATGAAAGCGAAGATGATATTGTAGCGGGTGTTTCGGAAGCACTTGCTCTTTCCGAGTATGGTTCCGACGAAGAAACCGGTGCCGGTGAAGCGTACGGAGACGGGAATGATGGCGATTCCGAAGACGGCGAGTACGATGGTTCGGACGACGGCGAATATGACGATGAAGAGTATGACGATTCCGAAGACGAAGAGTACGATGAGGATGAGGAGTACGACGAGGACGGCGAATACGAAGATGATGAGTATGACGACGGTTACGAGGATGAGTACGAAGAAGACGAATACGACGACGAATATGAGGATGATGAGCAGGCCCGTGAAGAGCGTCGGCAGGAGAAGTTAAGAAAAAAAGAACAGGCGAAAGAAGAGAAGAAACAAAGAGCCGAAGAGAAAGAAAAAGCGAAAGAAGAGAAAAGACAGAAGGCTGAAGAGAAAGAGAAAGCCAGAGAAGAAAAAGAGAAGTTAAAAGAAGAGAAAGAAAAGGCCAAAGAAGAAAAGAGACAGAAAGCCGAAGAGGCAGAGAAAGCCAAAGAAGAGAAGAAACAGAAGGCCGCAGAAGGAAAGAATAAAGAAGCCGACAACAAGGAAGCTTCGAATAAAGCCGGTAAAACCAAAGAAGCCGGAACCAAAGAAGGAAAAGAATCCGACAAACCGAAACATTCAAAGGACAAATCTCCTTCGCATGAGAAAGACGGCCGGGTAAGAAAAGATGAGGCCGGCCACGGAAAACATTCCGCACCGGATCACGGAAAGAAAAAAGACAAAAACGGCGAATTCATTGCCGGAGCGGTTGCTGCGGTTGAGTCCGCCGCGGAAGAGGATGCGCTCATTCGCCCGGACGACGGATGGGACGACGATTTCCCGCTTCTTCCCGAAGATGTGGAAGAATTAGAGGATTTATCCTATCACAACGAAGATGTAAAAGTTCCGAAGAAGAAAAAGACGGAAGCGCACGCATCGGATGATCATCACGAAAACAATCCGGCCGGAAAGGGCGGTGGTAAAGCAGCGCCCAAAGGAAAGAAGAAAAAAGGATTCGGCTTAGTTGACGGGCTGGTAATAGGAGGTGCGGTTGCGGCAGTACTGGCAATCTGTATTCTCGGCGTTTCATTCTTTACAAAGAATGTTGCAACCTCCACGGAAAGCTATACGGAAATCGGAAAGAAACTCGCATCGATTGACGGTGTCGGAGATGCGGTAATCACGGAAATTATCGCAAACAAAACTACAACTGTAGTTGAAAGCGAATCGGAAGATAATTCGGAAGAAACCTCGGAGAGCAAGAAAGCCGGCGAAGAAGTATCCGTAAACTTTTCTTCCGTTGAAAAGGATTTAAAAATCAAATTTTCCAATAAAACGACGGATGCTTTAATTACCGGTGTGCTTTTCAAAGTGGAAGCAAAGACTCCGGATAACAAAACCGTGACATGGGAAGATACGGATAAAGACGGCATGATTTACGAAGATAATTTAACGCCGGGTACTTACTATGTCCGCATTGAGGATGTCGGTGATTACAAATTCCCGGCAAAGGATACCGAGGTCATCGTAAAAGACAAGGTTTCCTATACCGCAATCAATGTTGTAAATGAAATCAAGAAAGAAAAAGACGTCAATGTCGCTACCGAAGATACGGCGGCAAAAATCGTGGATACCGGTGAGAAACTGCAGGATACCGTAGCTTGGGTGGAATCCACGACCAAGACGGTTTATACCGAAATTTCAAAGGATAAGGTAACCGAGCCCCAGGCTTCGTTATCGGTTTCACAAAAATCGTTTTCCGCAGTTCCCACCCTTCGCGGGCCGTATGATACAAGTGCGCTTTTTGATGCGGAAAACTGCATTACAGGCTTAAGTTTAAGCGAAAGTTCCATAACCCTTACTCAGGGTGGTTCAACCATTATCATTGCCAACGTGGAGGGCAAAGGGGATGTTGACATGGGCATTTCCTGGAGTTCTTCCGACTCATCCGTTGCAACGGTAGAAGGTGGTGAAATAAAGGGTATTAAGGTCGGAAGCGCAATGATTACCTGTACGACAAACGGAAAAGATGCGGATGGAAATTCCCTTTCCCAGTCATGTGCAGTTACGGTTGTGGATGCACCTCAGGCCGTAACAAACGTGACACTGAATAAAACATCTGTTGTCTTGGGAGTCGGAGCTTCCGACAAACTTACGGCAACGGTAGAAGGCGGCGGAAGCGTGGATAAATCCGTTACATATTCCTCTTCCGATTCCAATATTGCAACGGTTTCCGCCGACGGAACCATCACCGCAAAAGCGGTCGGAAATGCCACGATTACCTGTACAACCAATGCCACGAAGATTGACGGAAGCCATGCAACAGCCACCTGTTCCGTTCTGGTTCAGGCAACGGCAGGCTATGTGACCTCTCTGACACTTGATAAAACAACCGCTTCGGTTGCAAAGGGTGCAAAACTGAAACTGACACCGACCATTCAG
>OMRN01000300.1 GCA_900313265.1 uncultured Lachnospiraceae bacterium
ATACTCGGTTTTTATCTGGTTCGGGCATATTTTAACAAACATATACGCAAGATGATTAAACTGTTTACACGGGAGGGTAAAAAGAATGGCAGAACTAAGTAATTTCAATTCGGTTGTGGATTCCTTATTAAACGGGATGGACGGTTTCCTTTCGTCCAAGACTGTTGTCGGAGAAGCAACCCACATCGGAGATACAATCATTGTACCGCTTGTAGACGTATCCTTCGGTGTCGGAGCAGGAAGCGCAACCGGTGAAAAATCCGGAGGCGGATGTGGCGGTATGGGCGCAAAAATGTCCCCGTCAGCCGTACTTGTAATTCATGAAGGCAGAACCAAACTTGTAAATATTAAGAATCAGGATACGATGACGAAGATTATCGATCTGATTCCGGATTTGGTTGACCGTTTTAAAGAAAAAGGACACCCTTCCGAAGTGGATGATGAGAAAGCAAAGAAGATCGCTTTTGCGGACGAAGAAGAAGAGTAGCGCTACGTTTCGAGAATCATTGTTTCTTGATTCTTTTGATTTCTTGATTTTTATATTAATAAAAAGAACCGGATTTCCGGTTCTTTTTTAATATGTTTCACTTCTTTATTATGCTCTTTCAACTCTGTTAGACTTCAAGCATCTGGTGCAGACATGCAGAGTCTGGGTTCCGCCATTAACTTTGCATCTTACCTTTCGGATATTTGAATTCCAAATATGATTGGAACGTCTATGGGAGTGGCTAACATTATTACCGAAATGAACGCTCTTCTCGCAAATATCACATTTTGCCATTTCTAAACACCTCCTTGGAACCAGATTTGGATGCGTGCAATTCGCAACAGTCATATTTTAACAGAACAATCACACGAATGCAAGTAAAAAAAATAAAATGAACGGTTTTTTATTTTGTGGTATGATATTTATCAGTAATAATACTTTTAAAACAGGAAAAAACACAACATGATAAAACCTGCCCCCAAAAACCAGGACGGAAAAATACTGTTAAAAGAAGCGAGCGCGGATGCGATTTTGATTTTTACGAGATTCAAAGATACGCCAATCGGTGCATTTATGCAAAACGGACTTCTTCTTCGCGTATTCGTAAAAAGAGAAGGCCTTTTAAAAGGAACTGTGTGCCTCGGAAAAATATCCGAAATAAAAGAAGATATTGACAGCGTCTTTGTAATTCTTCCCGGAAAAGAGAAAGGATACGTTTCATTTTCGGAACTGGCCGGTGATGATAAAATTAAGCAGCCGAAATGCGGAAACAATATTCTGGTATATATAAAAAAAGAAGCCGCAAAAGGAAAATTAATCACGCTCGGAACCAATCTGCCGGAAGAATATGATGTCTTTAAAGAAAAAGCAGAACATTTAACCGATTATTCCGTTTTAAAAGAAGGAAATAATTATATAGAAGAAGCACTGTCTTTTGCCGAAACATTTTCAGGCAGACAGAATGTTTCGTTTCGTATGATAACCGATGACGAAAAAATCTTTGACCGTATCACCGGATTTAGGAAAGAAAACAACACCGAAATTAAGTTATACCATGACTCGCAGATTTCCTTAGCCGCCGTGTACGGTTTAAAAAGCAAAATCGAAGAGGCCTTTTCAAAAAAAGTCTGGCTGAAATCCGGAGGCTATCTGGTAATCGAACGAACCGAGGCCATGATGGTAATCGATGTTAATTCCGGAAAAAGTCATTCCAAAACCGCTTCGGAAGATCATTTTACCGAAATCAACAGGGAAGCCTGCACCGAAATTATCCGTCAGAGTGCCCTTCGGAATCTTTCCGGCATCCTCATCATCGATTTTATCAATATGAAAAATCCGGAGAACCGGAACGAAATTCTGAGATTTTTGACGGAAAATGCCATGTTCAACGATCCGGATTTCCATGTGGTTGGCATGACAAAACTCGGTCTGACCGAATGCACAAGAAAGAAGACGGGAAAAATGTTATGTGAACAACTGAAAGTGTGAATTTTTTGTAACATAATACAATTTTTCCTTGAAATAGAGATTAAATATTGTTATTATATACATATCCGATAAGACCAATTTGTTATCTTTGAAGCGACAGAAATCTTTAAAATGCGGGATTTCGTGTTGTATTTCGCTTTGTAAGGATATAAATCGGTACTATATGGGGTGTATATTGGGAATGAAAGGGAGGTTTATTTACTAATGGCAAACGCTCAAGTATTTACTTGTAATTATGGCGGCAGCATTAAAAATAAGCTGTTAAAAAGCGGAGAGAAACTGTTCTTAAAGATTGAGGACGGCAAGATCTCCGGAAAGGCTTTCATCTGTAACGAAGAAGGCCGAAACGGTTATATCGACAATTTTGATTATCCGATTAATGATGTAAGGGAAGTTTTCAAAGGCGAGTATCAGGGCAATACGGCTCTTATTATGAATACGCGTCTTACGTCTCTTTACGGAACGAAGAAAGCTCAGACAATTTTCCCGTCCATGAAGGATATTGATATTGTCATTGAAAAAATCGGTCAGATGAAAGAATCACACGGTGGTGGCGCTTCCAAGGAAGTTCGTCAGGCAACCACCCAGAGCCAGCCTATAGGAAGACCTGCGGCTCCCGCACCCGCTCCGGCGCCTGCTTCAAACGGTGCTTCTCCGGTTGCTCCCGCACCTGTTCCCAAGAGGATGGAAACTCCGTCACAGACGGTTGTTATCAAGCAGGAATCACCGATGAGAGAAGAATCCACGGTCGGAAGCGCAATTCTGACCCGCAATCCTCAGTTGCAGCAACAGCAGTCATCCTCTGCCGTAGGAAGCAGCAAGATGAATCATCAGCCTGCACCCGCTCCGGCACCGGCACCCGCTCCTGCACCTGCTCCCGCACCTGCTCCGGCACCTGCGCCCGCTCCCGCACCGGCTCCTGTATTAAAAGCTTCGACCCCTCCGGCTCCTCCCGAGAAGAAGAAGGAAAAAGAGAAAGATTCCGAAGATTTCCAGAAACGTATGGAGAAACTCTATAAGTTAAAAGAAATCGGAATGCCTACCGATAAGGAATTCGAAGACAAGAAGCTTGAACTTGTAAGCGAACTTTGCGGAATGACCGACTTTAACGAGAAGGTTCAGAAACTGGTTGTATTAAAAGAGTGCGGAATGCTTTCCGACAGCGAATTCGAAACCCGTAAGGTTGATATTATCCGTGAGTGCTGCGATACTAACGTTGAAGATCTCGGACAGTATAAAGATAATGTATCCAAACTTCCGTTCTTAAGACTCGGCGGAATGATTGACGATGAAGAGTTTGAAGAGAAGAAGAACGAGATTATCTCCGAAGTTGATTACAGAGATTCCGATTCTCACGAAGTTCTGGTAAGAAAACTTCAGCGCTGGCCGATTCTCAAAGAAGCAGAACTTCTTACCGACGCCGAATTCAAGGCTAAGGTTCAGGGACTGATTGATATGATCGACGTTTCCGAGTATGATACTATTCCTACGCTGGAGCACAAACTCGGAAAATGGCCCGCACTTGTTGAGGCCCGTCTGATTTCCAATAACGATCTTCGCGGAAAGCAGGCAAATGTCGTTGAAACATTTGCAAATCTCCCCTGGAGTACAGTACCGGAATTCCAGGCTGTTGTTGAAAGACTTATGGCACTTCGTCGCTGCAACTGGTTATCCGAAGCCGACTTCCATACCAAGAAGGTTGAACTTCTCCGCAAGGTAGATGCAGTAGAAGATTATGTAACAAAGGTTGAGCTCTATATTTCGCTTCCCAAGATCGGCATTATTTCCGAGAGCGAATACGAGCAGAGAAAGCAGCGCTTCATTGATGAGATTTTCGGCGGATACGAAACCATGGAAGATTTCCAGAACAAAGCCAAGATGCTTATGGATCTGAA